>NZ_JARACH010000027.1:0-114526 GCF_029087445.1 Amycolatopsis sp. La24 | reverse complement strand
CGCAAAAAACCACGAAAAAAGCACCCCCCACCCCACCTCAACAACGAAATCCACAACACCAACCCGAAATTGCACGTGCGAAAGCACCATCCAATGCACGAGAAGTGTCCATTCAGGTGAAATCCCCGCCGCACAGCGCGCCATTGATCCACCAGGCCACTACCCTCAGGAATATTCCGAACACATTCCGTACTTCGCGGAATATTCCATTCACTCATCGAAAACGAGAAAACGAGGGGTTGCAGTGGACGCCTACGACCCGCACGAGCACGAGCAGCACCCGACCCACGCCCCGGTGGCCGGGCCCGCGGCGCGCTTTCCGGACCATGCCTGGCGGAAACCCGCTGCTTGCGGGCCTAATTCCGGCAACTGTGTCGAAGTGAACCTGGCCGAGCACGGGCTGGTCGGGGTGCGGGACAGCAAGATCGGCGACTCTCCCGTCCTGGTCTTCGACCGGGGCGAGTGGGCGCGGTTCGTCGAGGCCGTGCGGCGCGGGGAATTCGACGGCTGACCAGGCACGACAACGCAGCTCTGCCGAAAACGCCGGGAACCTTGCGAAAAAGGCGCCGACCCGGAGTATTGCCCGCCGGGTCGGCGCATTATCATCGGAGGTTCTCACATCGGCCCCTGGACGAAATGACGGAGCCCCTGGTGACCACCCCGATCCGGCAGCCCCCGCCGTCTCTGCGGACCCAGCGTTCCCGGCTGGGGTCCCGGATCCTCAAGTGGCGCACCGCTCGCGGGCTGACCCAGGTCGACCTCGCCGACGGGATCGGCTGCAAGCAGCCCAAGATCCAGAAGATCGAGTCCGGCAAGGCGGGCACCCGGCCCGACGACCTCGAGCGGATCATCGAGGTGCTGGCCGTCCCGCCCGCCGAGGCCGATCAGCTGCGGGAGCTCAACCAGGCCAACGATCCTTCCGCGCGCCGCGCCGAGCGGAGGATGATCACGCCGCAGTGGTTCCGCGAGATCCTCGAACGCGAGCAGGCGGCGGCGGAAATCCTCAGCTGGACCGGGAATCGCATCCCGGGACTGCTCCAATCGGAGTATTACATGCTCGCGCAGTTCCAGGCCAGCCGCCAGGAACGGGTCACCGACCGGGTCGCCGAACGCAAGGCGCGGCAACGGCTTTTCGACGCCTGCCCGGGTCCGCGGACGGTCTTCATGCTGGAGTACAGCTGCATCGAGAAACTCGTCTACGGCACCAAGGCCAGCATCGCCACCGATCAGCTCGAGCACATGATCCGGATCGTCGAAACGCATCCCTTCGCCGAGGTCCGGATCCTCCCGCGCGACGCGGCCGCCTACCCGGACGAGGACTTCACCATCCTCCGCTTCGGCCATCCCGACCTGCCCGATTTCGCTTACCAGGAAAGCAAAGTCAAGCTGATCACCGTGCCGCAGGGCCAGGACGAGTTCGCCTCCTACGAGGAGTCGTGGGAAGCGCAGCTCGCCGCCACCCTGTCGCGCGACCAGTCCCTGCAGTACCTGAAGGAATGGGCGAGCCGCTGCGCGACGCCCGTCCGCTGACCCGCAGTCCCGAACGAAAGGAACAGCCACCGGTGGCCGACGAACCCTTCCCGCCTCCCGGGGTCGACCTCGACCACCCGAGCGTCGCGCGGGTGTACGACTACTACCTCGGCGGCACCACGAACTGGACGATCGACCGGGACTTCGCCGACGAGGTGATCCGCGAGTTCCCGCTGATCCGCCCCATCGCGAAGGCCAACCGGCTGTTCCTGCACCGGCTCGTGCGGCACCTCGTCAAAAAGGGCGTGCGGCAGTTCGTCGACATCGGCTCCGGCGTGCCGACCATGGGCCACGCGCACCAGGTCGCCGACGAACTCGCGCCGGGCGAGAGCCACGTCTGCTACGTCGACTACGAACCGGTCGCGGTCGCGCATTCGGAAACCCTGCTGCGCGAGGCGGGCGACCTCGACCGGCATGCGGTGATCCACGCCGACATGCGCGATCCGGAACGGCTGTGGGAGCAGATCGCGGCGACCGGCGTGATCGACGTCGAGAAACCGCTCGCGCTGCTGCTGATCGCGGTGCTGCACGTCCAGCAGCCGCCCGCCGAGGACAGCGGCGGCACCGAGGACCTCGGGCCGTCCATCGTCGCGCGGTACCGCGATCTGCTCGCCCCCGGCTCGTTCCTCGGCATCTCGCACATCACCGACCAGGGCGTTCCCCCCGACGTGGACGCCGGGCTGGTCGAACTGAAGCAGCTGTACGACCGGTCGAGCAGCCCGGTGATCTGGCGTTCGCGCGAGGAGATCCAGGCGCTGTTCGGGTCGTTCGAGATGCTCGAACCGGGGCTCACCTGGACGCCGTCGTGGCATCCGGAGGAGTCCGGCGAGGGCGCGCCGCAGGTGGAGTTCGAGACGCCGGCGCATTCGGTGATCCTGGCCGGAGCGGCGCGCAAGCCGTAATTCGCTCGCTTCGGGCGGACGCCGCTGCGACCATCGACGCATGCGCACGAGCACTGTGGCGGACCGGATCCGCGAAGCCACCGTCTTGCTCGGGGACGGGCCGGACCGCCACCGCTTCCCCGACCCGACGGGGTGGTGGCGTGCGCCCGGACTGCTGCGCGAACTGGGTCCGGCGCTCGCCGCGCTGTTCGCCGACGAGCAGCCGAATGTCGTGCTGGGCCCCGAATCCCGCGGGTGCCTGCTCGGTCCGCTGGTCGCGGTGGAATTCGGCGCGGGCTTCGTCGAGGTGCGCAAGAACCGGTACCCGACCTGCGATTCCGACCGGTGGTTCCAGCGCACCTCGCCGCCGGATTACCAGGACCGGCACCTGCGGCTCGGCTTCCGCCGCAGTCTGCTCCAAGCGGGCGACCGTGCGCTGTTCGTGGACGACTGGATCGACACCGGCGGCCAAGCCTTCGCCGCACAAGCCCTGGTCGCCGACGCCGGGGCGACGTGGATCGGCGTCGCCGTGGTCGTCGACGGGCTGCGTCGCCACGAGCCCCGCCGGCAACTCCGCGTGCGCTCCCTCCTGCACTCGCGCGACTTCTGATCACCGGAACGCGTCGACGCTGCGGCTCGCCCAGGAAGCGAACGAGGTCGCCGGACGGCCGAGCACCTTCTCGACATCGGGGCTACTGCGGAGCTCCTCCGGAAGCGGCTGGCCCAGGATGTCGAGCGTGCCGTCGGCGACCGGTTCCGGCATCTGCTGCACCATCTGCTCGCGTGCCTGCGCACGGTCAAGTTCGACGAATTCCAGCGGCTCGCCGAGGGCCGCGCCGAGGATCTCCGCGCGCTGTCGCGGGCTCGTCGCCTCCGGTCCAGTAAGGACATAAGTCTGTCCGGCATGACCGCCTCCGGTCAGCGCGGCCGCGGCGACTTCGGCGATGTCGAGCGGGTCCACGGCTGGGAGCGCGACGTCGCCGAACGGCGAGAAAACCTTGCGCTGGGCCCGAATCGTCGGGATCCACGCGAAAGTGTTGGTGGTGAACCCGCCGGGGCGAAGGACTGTCCACTCCAGACCGGAAGACCGCACCGCCTCTTCCAACGCGGCGAGCGGCGCGTGCGAAACCGCTTCCGGCCGGGTTCCCGCGGCCTGCGACGACTGCAGGACGACCCGCGAGACGCCAGCGTCGGCCGCCGCCCGCAGGACAGCTTCCCCGTCGACGTGCGCGCCCGCGCCGGAGACCAGCAGAAACAGCGCGTCCGCGCCCTTCAGCGCAGGGGCCAGGCTGCCGGCGTCCGCCAGGTCCGCGACCATCGGGGTCACGCCGGGCCGCGACGGCGGCGGGGACGTCACGCCGCGGGAAACGGCGGTCACGGCGTGCCCGGCTTCGGTCAGGGACTCGACCAGCAGGCGGCCGACGTTGCCCGTGGCGCCGGTGACGACGATCATGACTTGCTCCTCAGCTAGGGGTCGAAAGCGACACAGCGAGGCTAAAAGCCGCCGTACAGTAGGTTCCCCAGGGAAAGTATTGGAGCCGCATGACCACCACCGCGCAGACCGGGGCCGATCCGCTCGCCGCGTGCCGGATCAGCCCTGCCGTCGACCTGCTGTTCAGCCGGTGGACGACCCCGATCCTGTGGACGCTCAGCCAATCCGGTCCGGTGCGGTTCGGCGAACTGGAACGGCGGCTCGGCGCGACCGGGAAGGTCCTCACGCAACGGCTTCGGCAGCTCGAGCGCGACGGCTTGGTGGAGCGGCACTACTACGCCGAGGTGCCGCCGCGCGTCGAGTACGAGATCACCGAACTCGGCCGGAGCCTGTCGCCGGTTTTCGCCGCGCTCGCCGAATGGACCGACGAGCATCTGCCCGCCGTCGAGAAGGCCCGCGACGCCTACACCGGCCCGCTTCCGCGTTAACCGGCGAACTGCTCGTTCCCCAGCACGCCGAGCAGCTGGATCTTCTCGAACGCCGCGCTGCGCGGCGGCGCGGTCAGCACGAGCAACGCCTGCGACTGGTCCTCGGTGAACAGCACCTGGCAGTCCACCTCGATCTCGCCGAGCTGCGGATGCACGAGCACCTTGTGGTCCTCGAACCGTTTCGCCACTTGGTGTTCTTCCCAGATTCGCGCGAACTCCGGGCTCTCGCGGGTCAACGCGCGCACCAGTTCGCCCGCTCGCGAGCGCGGCCCCATCGACCCGTGCACGACCCGCAGGTTCGCCACCAGCGCGCGGCTTTGCCGGTCCCGGTCGTGCGCCGGATAGACGAGCCGCTCGTCCGGGTCGGTGAACCACCGGTAGATCTCGCTGCGCGCCAGACCCGTGTACTGCGAGCGGTCCCCGTACAACGCCTCCGCGAACCGGTTCTGCACCAGCACTTCGCCGAGGTTCGACAGGATGAGCGCGGGCGTGTCCGACAGCCGGTCGAGGACCCGCATCAGCGCGGGCGCGACGTGCGTGGCCGCGACGATCGGCGATGGTGCGTTGCGGCCCGCGAGGTGGAACAGGTAGTCGCGCTCGTCGTCGGTGAGCCGCAACGCCCTCGCCAGCGAGGCCAGCATCTGCTCGCTCGGCTGCGGTCCACGTTGCTGCTCCAGCCGCGTGTAGTAGTCGGTGGACATCGCCGCCAGCGCCGCGACCTCCTCCCGCCGCAGTCCCGCCGCCCGCCGCCGCGCGCCCGCGGGCAGCCCGACGTCCTCGGGCCGCAATCCCTCGCGACGGCTGCGGAGGAAGGCAGCCAGCTCAGCTCGATCCATGGGTCCAGTATCGGCTCGGTCCGGCGCCTCAGCCAGGGACCGCCGATCCCCCGATATGCGCTCTCTGCCGCCGCGACGCCGGCCGGCCGAAACTCAGTGGCATGAACATCACCGGAAACACCGTCTTCATCCCCGGCTCGACCAGCGGCATCGGCCTCGCTCTCGCCCTCGAACTGCGGGCGAAGGGCAACACCGTCATCGTCGGCGGGCGGCGCACCGAACTGCTCGCGCAGATCGCCGCCGAACACCCCGGTCTCGACACCGTCCAGATCGACACCACCGATCCGGCGAGCATCGAAGCCGCGGCCAAGGAGGTGCTCGCGAAGCATCCGGACCTCAACGTGCTCGTGCCGATGGCAGGCATCATGCGCGTCGAGGACTGGCACCACCCGGAGTCCTTTGTGGACAGCGCGGAAGCCACCGTGACCACCAACGTCCTCGGCCCGATCCGGCTCATCGCCGCGTTCGTCGAGCACCTGCAAACGCGTCCGGACGCCACCATCCTGACCGTTTCGTCCGGCCTCGCCTTCGCGCCGCTGAAGGCCACGCCGAGCTACAACGCGTCGAAGGCCGCGATCCACATGCTCAGCGAATCGCTGCGGCTGCAACTGGCCGACACCTCGGTGAAGGTCGTCGAGTTGGAGCCGCCGTCCGTGCGCACCGCGCTCCTGCCCGGCCAGGAGGAAAGCGAGTTCGCGATGCCGCTGGACGCCTTCGTCGCCGAGGTCATGACGCTGCTCGAAACCCAGCCGGACGCGACCGAGATCCAGGTCGAGAACGTCAAATTCCTCCGGCACGGCGAGGCCCGCGGCGACTACCACCAGGTGGTGGCGATGCTCAACGCCGCGGACCCGCACGGGAAGTGACTCACAGGTACAGCACGGCGGTGAGCACCATGCCGCCGAGCGCGACCACCCAGGTGTAGGGCAGCGTCGAGGCCATCGCCCGCTCCGGGCGCACGCCGGAGTACTGGGCGGCCCACACCGTCTGGGTGCTGGTCGGGTCGGACACGCCGAACACCTGGTTGTACGACGCCATCAGCCCGACCACGGCGGACAGCGGGTAGATGCCGCCGGTCACCAGCACGCCCGCCACGCCCGCGCCGAGGCCGAACACGTTGAGCGGCCCGCGGAACAGGCACAGCGGCACGAGAAGCACGAAGACCACCACGAACCAGACCGCGCCGGACGGGCTGATCGCCGAGACGATCGGCGTCAGCGCGTTCTTGGCGCCGGGAAGTTTCACCGCCGCGAGCAGCATCCCGATCGCGACGAACAGCGCGATCGGCGGGGCGGCGACGTCGAACGCCTTGTACAGCGAACGCAGCGCGCGGCCGTTCAGCTCGCCCCATTTCGTGGTGGCGACCAGCCCGTACAGCACGCCGGCCAGCAACGACGGGACGATCGGCACCGCGAACCCGAGCGCCAGCACGATCGGCAGCAACGGGGTGAGCAGCGCGTACCAGGGCGCGTCGCCACGTCGGACGCGTGCCTTCGGCCGGTCGAGCTTCACCGCCCACGCGTGCCGCGCGCCGCGGCGGGTCTGGACGAGGACGTAGACGATGCCGACTATCAGCGCCATCGGGAACAGTTTGATCATGATGGATTTGACGTCGGCGACCGGCGCGCCCAGTGCGTCGGAGAGGAACTGCCACACCGGGAGTTCCAGCGGCGAGCCCGCGGAAATGCCCATCAGGACGGTGCCGCCCGCGGCGACCGGGCGCACGCCGACCGCGATCATCGCCGGGATGCCGACCACCCCGGCGAGCATCGCGGCGGGGGCCGAGCCGGTGATGCTGCCGCACAGGATCGACACCGCGAACACGCCGAGCGCCACCACAGACGGCCGTTCGCCGCCGAATTCGACGATCTTGCGCACCAGCGTGTCGGCGATGCCGGTTTCGTCCATCAGCGTGCCGAGCCACGAGCCGAGCAGGACGGCGATCATCGTGGACGCCAACGCCGCGGCACCGGTTTGCAGGACGCCGGCGAGGATGCTGTTCTTCCCCTCGGCCAGCGGCGCGCCGGCGAGCAGCGAGATGCCGATCGCGAGGAACACCAGCGCGAACGCCGTCGGCAGCACCCGGGTGAGCATCAGCACCACCCCGACCGCCATCAGGACCAGAATCGCGATACCCATGGTCAGTTCCCTCCCGCGAGTGCGGTGGTGAGCAGCAGCGGGCTGACGTTCAAGCCGCTGCGGCGGTGGGCGAAGCGGTGTGCGGCGATCTCTTCGGCCCCGGCGACGTGGCCGCGCACGCGGAACGGGCCGAGCCGGAGCGCGGTGTGGCCGAGCCGCCGGTTCAGCTCGCGGACGTCGAGGCGGTGGTGGGCCGTCTCGTGGGCGACGGCAGCCTTTCGCAACGCTTCGCGAGAGACTTGATACCCGTGCTCAGCGGCGAGTTTTGCCAGTCGGGTCAAGGAATCCGTATACACCGTGACGGTGCCTCCGTGGTGTTCGGCGACCAGGATCTCGTCGCGGCGGACCCCTCCCTCGCGCTCCACGACGTGCACGTCTTCGTCCGTTCCGGCGGCCAGTTCGTCGCCGTAGGCGAGGGCGATCGCGGCCCATTCGCGGAGCTGGTCCTCGCTGCGGTTCTCGTGGGTGGGCGTCGCGCGCAGCAGGTCGACGGCCAGGTCCAGATCGGTGTTCACCGGCGGTCCTCCAGGATCAGGACGACCGGCTCGTCCGCCGCTCGGGTTTTGACCTCGGCTCCGGCCAGCGCGACCAGCTGGTCCCGGTCGAGCACGCCGGACAGGTCCGCGATCTTCGGCCCGACCAGCAACCACACCGCCGGCGCCTGGGACCCGCCGTCGCCGTAACGGGTGTGCTGGTCGGCCAGCGTCGCCAGGCGGGCTTGCGCGGAGCCGGCGTCCGTGTGCTCGATGACTGAGCCGGTGCCGTGCAACCGGATCACCCCCTCGCCGTCGACCACGCGCACCTGCTCGACGGACCGGGCGAACCGCCCGAGGAATCCCGCACGCCGCGCTTTCGCGCCGAAGACGCGGTGCTGCGCGGTGCCGTCCAGTTCCCGCACTTCGCCCGGCTGGACCCCGATGCTGCGCGCGACCTCGGCTCGTACCGCTGCTTCGTCCACAGTGGAGGCTCGATCCTTGGTGCGCAGTTCGGTTGCCCCGGTGGCGATCGCACGCACCAGGTTGCGCTGCGGGTCCACCGTCACGTCCACTTCGACGCCCGCGGGATCCGCACCTTGGGCCACGACGGCGGATTCCGCTTCGGTGCGCACGGCGAGAATGTCCGCATTGGACGGACTCGGCACGATCCGTTCCACCGATTCCCGCACCAGCGCGAGCGCCGCACCGAGCGGGCTGATCACTTCGGCGTGCGCGGCGATCCGCCAGTCGTGGGAGGATTGCGCGCCGAGGAACGGCGTGACTGCCGCCGCTCCGCCACCGCCGCCGACGAGCGTCGGCCGGTTCAGCCGGTATTCGGCGACCAGTCCGTCCACGACCGTCCGGACCGGTTTGACCGCCTGCTCCAGCACCGTCCGTGCGGCCTCGTCGACCGGCACCCCCAGCGCCGCGGCCAGCGGTTCCATCGCCAACCGTGCCGATTCACGCTCGGCGCGCGCATAGGCGTCATCCGGGACCACGCCAAGCGCGTTGGCCGCGCAAGTGAGCGTCAGCGCGCAGCGACGACCGCCGGACAGCTCCAGTGCGACGTAATCCGACGGGTCGTCCGGCCTCGGCGACACCGTGACCAGCTTCGCCCCCGCCAACGCGGAAGCCGGCTCGAAACACGCGTACGGCAGTCCCGCGATGTGCGCGCTGCGGGGCCCGACCTCGGTCACCGCGCGCCCGGAGAACCGGATCAGCGAGCCGCCGCCGATGCCGACCGTCCGCACATCGAGCGCGGGCAGGTACGTCTCGTGCCCGCCGAGATGTGCGTGCCGCACTTGGACGCGACCACGCCGGATCACGCTGATGTCCGTGGAAGTTCCGCCTGTTTCCAGGAAAACGCCCTCGCTGACCTTCTCCCCCATCAACGCGCCGGCCACGCCGGCGGCCGGGCCGGACAACGCCGTCAGCAACGGACGGCGACGCATCTCCGGCAGCGACATCACCCCGCCGTCACCGCGCACGACCATCAGCGGCGCAGTGATCCCGGCCCGCTGCACACTGGCCTCGACCACGTCCGCGGTGGACACCATCCGCGGCATGATCCCGGCGTTCAGCACCGCCGTCCGGGCTCGTTTGGTCAGCCCGTACAGCCCGGTGATCTCATGCGTAGCCGTCGCGAGGACTCCGCGTTCCCTCGCCGCGGCTGTCACCGCCTGCTCGCCCTCGGGATCGTCCACACTGAACGGTTCGACGGCGACGATCACCTCGGCACCCTGTTTCACCAGGTCGTCGACCGCGTCCCCAGCCGCCGAGAGGTCGGCGACCGGGGCGAACCGCACCGGCATCCGCCGCCCGGGAGCCAATTCCATTTTGCCGAGCGCAGTGAGCCGCCGGGTGGCGAACGCGTCGAAACCGGTGCCCACGCCGGCGATGCCGACGGTGGCGACGTCGCCTTCCAGCAACGCGTTCGTCGCCTGGGTGGTGCCGTGCGCGAGGAACGACACGTCCTCCGCGCCGACCTCCGCCCGCAGTTTCTCCAGCGCTTCGAGAATGCCGTGGGCGACGCCGTCTTCGTGGTCGTGACTGGTCGGCACTTTCACCTGGCCGAGCAGTTCGAACGTCCGCGCGTCGACGGCGACGGCGTCGGTGAACGTGCCGCCGACGTCGATTCCGACGCGCACGGGGCCGGGATGGAACGCCATTGTCCGCACCTCCTGAGGGAAATCGTGATCAGTAGCCGCGGACGTCGGGCCAGCGCCGTTCGACCCCGGCGCGGTCCAGCACGCGGGCGAACTCGTCGAACCGGTCCTCGCGGATTTGGTGCGGCTGCAGCCCTTCGCGCAGCGCGAACCCGGCGAGGCGGCCGGCGACCTCGCCGACGTTCCACTCCACCGGATGCAACCGGTGACAGCCGTTGGTGATGTGCGTGGTGCCGAGGTTTTTGCCCGCGGGCAACAGGTTGCGCATCCGTTGCGGCAGCAGCGCGCCCAGCGGCAGTTCAAACGGGACGCTCGGCACGTCGAGGTAACTGTCCCCGGCGGTCGACGGGTGGAGGTCGATCCGGTAACTGCCGACCCCGACCGAATCCTCGCGCCGCTTGCGGCCGGTCGGGCCGAGGATGTCGAGCGACACGTCCTGTTCGACGACCGTGGTGACCGCCCGGATCCGCCTCGCTTCGCGCACGTACGCGGACTTCGCCAGCCCGTCGTCGGTGCCGACCACATCCGGGCGCAGCTTCAGGCCGGGGAAACCGGTGCCGCCGTCCAGCCGTGGCGCCTCGGTCTGGAGCCAATACAGCACCGACAGCGAAAGCTGTTTCGCCTCGTAGTGCGCGCGGGCCACGTCCGCGGCGGTCGTGACCCCGTCGATCTCCAGCGCGGGCCGCAGCCAGTAGTCGTTGAGCGGCCAGTTGACCAGGGTGAGGTCGGAATCGAACGCGCCCGGCTGGTGCAGTTTGCGGGCGAGGATCCGCCGGAAGCCCCACAATTCCTTGTCCCCGGCGTCGGCGCTCTGGTCGGCGCTCACCGCGAGCGGATCCGTCTCCGGGTTCGGGTCGAAGGTCCGCGGCACCGGCTCCAGCGACCGGGGATCCGGGGCGAGGAACCCGAGCAGCGGACCGGGCCAGAAGTCCGGCTGGTATTCGCTCCAGACGCCGTACAGTTCCGGCCGGTCGATCGTGTGGTCCTCGCCCGCGTGATGGGACAGCGCGAAGCAGTAGGTGATGCCCTGGAGGTTGCCCGGGTCGGCCTGCTCCGGCGCGTGCGGTTCGCCGTGCTCGGACTGCGCTTCGGCCCCGATCGCGAACTCGGTTCCGGTGAGGGGCAAGAGGTCGCCGTTTTCGGTGGCGTCCAATGTGTACTCGGCGCGAACCGTCGTGCGGTTCCCGTCCGGCCCTTCGAAGGTGACCGCCTCGACACGGTCGCCGGTGACGTCCGCCGCGACCGGCCGGTGTCGCAAAAGGACAGTCAGCCGGCCGGACGAGCGATGCGGGGCCAGCATCGATTCCAGCACCGCGAGCGCGACGCGCGGCTCGTGGCACAGCTTGCTGACCCGGCCCGCACCGGGATTCAACTCGGTCAGTGCGGCCGCTTCGGCCCGCAACGGATAGTGCCGCCGGTAGTAGTCGCGCACCCCTTCGCGGAACCGGCGATACGTCGCGGTGCCGCCGAACTGTTCGATCCAGGGATTCTCGTCCGGGGGCACCGCCTGCGCGGTGAACTGGCCGCCGAGCCAGTCGGTCTCCTCGGTCAGCACGACGCGGTGTCCTGCCGACGCGGCGGCCAGCGCGGCGGCGACGCCGCCCACCCCGCCGCCCGCGACGAGGATCTCCGTGCCGAGTTCAGCCATTGCTCTGTCCTAACCGGATCGTGGTGCGCCGACGTCCTCGCCGGCCACCGGTGGGCACCACAGCAGCTGCTGCCGCGTGGTCGTCTTCTCGGTGACGAGGTCCACGAGCAGGCGCACGGCCAACCGGCCCATCTCCCGCATCGGGACCTCGAATCCGCTCGTCCCCGCCGTCCCGCCCAGCACCGCGAGGGACAGGTCGTCCGGAGTGGACAGTCCGGCCTGGTCGATCGCGGCCCGCACCGCACGGTGTGCGGCGCCGGTGTCGGTTCCTTCCACGACCACCGCCGTGACGCCTTCTTCGAGCCATTCCCGGATCGGAACCGGCTTTCCGTTGAGCCGGACGATCTTCGTGTCCGGTGCCGCGCGCAGCACGCCGAGCTGACGGTCTTCAGAGGACGGTGCCTCGTCCGCCTCCCGGACGTACCGGATTTCCCGGTGGCCGAGGCCGATCAGCCGCTCCAGCACTTGCGCCGAAGCGGTGACGTAATCCGCGCCGATGTACGGGATCTGTCCGTCCAGCTCCGGCCGGCGTCCGATGTAGACCAACGGGAACCCGGACGCCATCAGCCGCGAAACCGGTCCCTCCGGAACGTGCCTGCCGAAAAACAAGCAGCCGTCGGCCATCCGTGTGCGGCGGATCGCCTCCTCCTGCCGCGCGTGCGGCCCGCTCGTTCCGGTGAACAGGATCAGATCCTGGCCCAGCGCCGCGGCTTCCTCCTCGACGCCGGAGAGAATCGGGTGGTACGCGTCGGCCTCGTCGGTCGGGAACGCCGTGCGGAAGGTGTACAGCCCGAGCAGATTCGCCCGCGCCGACGCGAGCCGGGTGGCCGCCGGATTCGGCACGTAGCCCAGTTCCTCGGCCACCCGCAGCACCCGGCTGCGGGTCGACTCGGCCATCCGCACGGTCCGGTTGCCCGCCAGCACGACCGAAACCGTCGCCTGGGACACCCCGGCGATGCGGGCGATGTCGGCTTGGCGAGGCATGCGGTTGCGGCCGGGCACGGTTCACCTCCGAGGAGCGCTAATGCGGATTAGGCGAGGATCTGCGCCGGGCCCGGCACCGTCAAGGCTTCCGGGATGTTTCTGTCCTGTTTTGCCGGAGCGAGGGACTAATACGTATTAGCACCTTGACAGCGCCTCAGCGGCACCCGAAGAGTCGCTCAGGGTAACCGTCGATGAAAGGGAGCGTCCGCATGACCGAACTTTCCCGCCGCACCGCCCTGCGCGGCGCAGCCGGAGCGAGCTTCGCACTGGCCGCGCTGCCCCTGCTCGGCACCGGAACCGCGAGCGCCGCGCCCGCCGGATTCCCGGAGTACCGGTACGTGCGCACCGCGTTCGACAAAAGCAAACTGCAGTACCCGCCGGCGAGGCGCGAGGTGATCTTCCCGTGCATCCGCGGCGTCTATGACAAGCTCGCCAACCCGCTCGGCCGCTATTACCTCTACTACGCCCCGCACGACGCGCCGGGCGGCATCTGTCTGTCCTATGCGGACAGTCTCGAAGGGCCGTTCGTCGAATACCCGCGCAACCCGATCGTCAAGAACGTCTGGAAGCCGCACTACGACGTGTCGCACGTGTCGTCGCCGTTCGTCCTGTGGCACGGGCAAACCCGCGAGCTGTGGCTGTATTTCCACGGCGAGAACACCACGACTCGCCTCGCGCGGTCAAAGGACGGGATCCACTTCACCTACGACAAAACGGTGCTGTCGACGTCGATGCTGCCCAAGGGCACCACCGAAACCTCCTACGCCAAGGTGTTCGAGCACGACCTGCCTTCGCGCGGCGCGAAGTACGTGATGGTGTTCATGATCAACACCACCGCCAACCACCGCAGCATCGGGTGGGGCTGGTCGGCCGACGCTCGCGATTGGACATTCTCGCAGACGCCGCTGATCCGTCCCGAAGAAGTCGGCGCGAGCAACATCGGCGCGCCGACCGTGGTGCGGCGCAACAATTCCACCTACGTCGTGTACCACGAGAACATCGAGGCCGGCGGGAACATGCTGATCACCGAGGTCGGCAACGACTTCGGCAAACGCGAGCACCTCGGCGTCTTCCACGCTCCGCTCGCGGGCGCGCCGGACAACGGCCGGTGCGCCGCCCCGTCGTTCGGCACGATGAACGGCAAGGAGTACATGTTCTACGAGGCGGGCGAACGGCTCAAGGGCGCGATCGCCATCGCCCGCGCGGTCTAGGCCAAGTACGTCGGCCTCCCGGCCACGATCGTCGCGGACACCGGCATTTCCCGCAGTTCCTTGGTGGACAGTCCACTCGGGTCGGCCGCCGTCAGCACCAGATCGGCCACGTCGCCGACCTGGACGCCGCGGCGGCCGCCCGAGGACGCGGCCAGTGCGTCGGCGAGCGGGATGGCCTGTTCGGGATGCCACGGCGGCCGCTCGTCGTCGGTCCGGCCGACCGCGGCGGCGATCCCGTCCCACGGATCGAGCGGCGCGACCGGCGCGTCCGAGCCGAGTTCCAGCCGGGCGCCGGATTCCAGCAGGGCGCGATAGGCGTACGCGCGGTCGGTGCGGCCGTGCCAATGCCGGTCGGCGACGTCGCGGTCGTCGGGCTGGTGCGCGGGCTGCACACTCGCGACCAGCCCGAGCGCGGCGAACCTCGGCACGTCCTCGGGCCGCAGCAACTGCGCGTGCTCGATCCGGCCCGGGCAGCCGACCTCGGCGAACGCGTCCAGCGCGATGGTGTTGGCGTGGTCGCCGATCGCGTGCACCGCCGGGGTCAGCCCGTGCTCGTGCGCGCGGCGCAGCAACGGCACCAACTCCTCCGGCGGCAGCTCCAGTAGCCCGTTCTCGCCGGATCCCGGGTACGAATCGTGGCAGTAAGCGGTGCGGGTGTTGAGCGAACCGTCGACGAACAGCTTAAACGGGCCGACCGTGAGCAGTCCTTCGCCCGCGTCGAGCACGTCCCCGGTTCGGTGTCCTCTTTGGATGGTCTCGTCCAGCAAATACCGGGCGATCACACAGGAAACCCTCGTCGCTGGCTTTGCCGTGGCCGCCCGTCGGGTCCAATCCGTGACCGTGTCCGCGTATTCGTAGTCGACCACCGACGTCACGCCCCGCTTCGCGGCGGCAGCCAGCGCGTCGGCAACCCAAGCGTCCTGGACCTCGACCGGCGCGGACGGCAGCGCGGCCGTGGCGCTCATGCAGTCGTTCTCCAGCAGGACGCCGGTCGGGTGCTCACGGCCGATCAGCTTCAACGCGGCCGGGCTGAGCCACAACGTATGCAGATCCGCGCTGAACAACGCCACCGCGCGGCCCGGGAGCGCGCGCTGCAGCAGGTCCTTGTGCGGCCGGTCCGGCCAGAGCCCGTCCCGAAACCCGACGCCGACGACGAGTTCCCCCGCCGGAGCGTCGAGCAGCTTCTCCATCAGCAATTCGACCGCACCCACCGCGGATCGCGCACCGTCCAGCGGGATGCGCCTGCGGAATCCGGCCCACTGCACGAGGTGTGCGTGCGCGTCGACGAGCCCGGGCAGAAGCGTGCCGCCGTGCCCGTCGAGCACGCGGGCGGCGAACCCGGTCCCCGCGCCCGGTTCCTCGACTGCCGACACGACACCGTCGCGCACCCGAACGTCGGCCAGCGGCCCCTGCAACCCGACCCGGACGCGGCGGAGGAGAAGATCGTCCATGCGCCCAGCCTGCCAGCAGGCCCCGTTCGGGTGAAGCGGGAATTGCGATGCTGGGGCGGGCGTTGAAACGGGTACACGCAATGCATGGCAGCCGTCGCCCGCCGAAGGGTCAGGGCCGGTCAGGAGCGCCGCCTTCACAAGCCGCGCAGGGTTCGACTCCCTCGGTTGCCGCTTTGTTCCGCTGGACCGCGTGCGTAGGCGCGGGTCGGGCGGAGTTGTCTCGGTTCGCGGATACGGCTGTGGTGCCCTCGCACGGGATGGGTTTTTTACGCGCTTGGGTCCGCTTGATGCCCGCTACCGCGCCACTCGCCGCGACCCGGTTCATCGGCGCGAGCTGGGTTTGTGCGCCGACGCGGTCTCAACGCCACCTACCGCGCCGCTCGCCGCGACCGGCCCGGGTGGCGGGATCGGCTGCCCAGCCCGGCCCCGACGCAGCGGAAGCTTCGGCTAGCCGCACTCCCGAATTCCTCACAGAGCGCGAGCAGCTGACCCCGCTTCGCGCAGGGTTTCCCGTCCGCCCGGCGGCCACCAGCGCTTCAAACTCCGACCGTGAGCACGCCTCGCCGCGGCCCGAAACACTTAGCTCTTGCGCTAACCATCCCCGCCCGCAATACTTAGCCTCATGGCTCAGTATTCGACCACGCTCGACGGGGTCTTCTCCGCCCTCGCCGATCCGACCCGGCGGGCTGTCGTGCGGCGGCTCGGGGTGGGGCCGGCGAGTGTCGGGGAGCTCGCGGGCGACGCGCCGATGACGTTGCCGTCCTTCATGAAGCACGTGCGGATGCTCGAGTCGCACGGGCTGATCCGCACCGAGAAGTCCGGGCGGGTGCGGACGTGCGTCCTCAACCGCGAGCGGTTCGCGCTCGTCGAGGACTGGCTCGCCGAGCAGCGGCGCGTCTGGGCCGGGCGCACCGACCGGCTCGAGCAGTTCGTCACCAGCCAGGAGGACCAGCCGTGAACCCCGACCTCGATCTTTCCCTCGACCGCGTCATCCGCGCGCCCCGCAAACGCGTCTGGGACGCCTGGACCGACCCGGCCAGCCTCGCCCAGTGGTGGATTCCCGCCCCGCTGCGGTGCCGCGTCGAGGAACTGGACGTGCGTGCTGGGGGTGCGTTCGTCACGCGGATGAGCGAGGACGGCGACACCTTCGTCTCGCATCTCGACGCGTGCTTCCTCGTCGTCGAGGACTACGAGCGGATCGTTTTCACGAACGCCCTCGACAGCTCGTGGCGGCCGGCGAACCCGCAGCCGGTCGCGATGACGGCGGAGATCGTCCTCCGGGATCATCCGGACGGGACGGATTACCGCGTCGTCGTCCGGCACGGGGATCCGGCGGCCCGGGAACGGCACGCCGATCTCGGGTTCGCGGACGGCTGGGGCACGGTCACGGCTCAGCTCGCCCGGGTCGCGGAAAGCGAGGCCTGATGCAGATCTCCCTCACAGCGTTCGTCACGCTCGACGGCGTCAGCCAAGGGCCTGGATCGTCCACAGAGGACACCAGCGGCGAGTTCTCCCGCGGCGGCTGGTTCGTCCCGCATCTCGACCAGGCGTTCGTCCAGCGGGCGTCGGAGTGGCTGGATCTGGCAGACGGACTGCTGTTCGGCCGCCGCACCTACACGTCGTTCGCGCGGGATTGGCCCGCGGTCACGGATCCGGACGATCCGTTCGCCGAGCGGATGAACTCCCTGCCGAAGTACGTCGTGTCGAACACGCTCGAAACCGGCGTTTGGGCCCCGACCACCGTATTGCGCGGCGATCCGGCCACCGCGGTGCGCGAGCTCAAGGCGCAGCCGGGCCGGGAGCTGCAGATTCACGGCAGCGCCCGGCTCGGCAACACCCTGCTGTCCGAGGGAGTCGTGGACAAGGTCCGGTTGGTCATGACGCCGACGGTGCTCGGGGCGGGACGGCTGCAGTTCCCGCATCCGGTGTCGGCGACCGGGTTGCGGCTCGTCCGCCACGAAGCCACGCCCAGCGGACTGGTGCTGCTGGAGTACGACGTCACCGGAGCAGCCGCGCTCGACGACTACGACGGAGTCACGAATCTCGCCTCATGAAAGGTGCGCGGCGGAGACCATCGCGCGGTAGACGTCGGTGTTGTCCAGCGTCCCGTCGAGGCGGTCCGAGCCGGGGCCGGTCGCGGTGACCGGGGTCGGCACGCCGCTGTGGTCGCCGCTCGTCCAGTCGACGGTCAGCGAAAGTTTGGTGCCGGGAACGGGAAACGGGCCGTCCTCGTTGCCTTCGGGCGCACCGTCGGTGTTCTCGATGGCCAGTCCGCCGGTCTCGTGGTCGCCGCCGATGATCACCAGGGTGTCCGGATGCGAGCGGGTGAAGCGCAGCACCTCGGCGACAGCCGCGTCGAGCGCCCGGCCCGCGTCGAGGACGCCGTGCGCGTTGTTTTCGTGGGACATCCCGTCGATGCCTTCTTCTTCCAGGAACAGGAAGAAGCCGCGCGGGTTGGCGGAAAGCGTGTCGAGCGCCTTCTTCGCCATCACCGGCAACGCGACCTTCGGCTGGTACGCGCCCTTGCCGTCCGGGCCGTAATCGACCATGTCCTCGTTCGCGAACAGTCCGAGCAGCCGCGGCGCGCGAGTCGCGGCGAGTTCGCTGGCGTTCCGCACGTAGGTGTAGCCGGAGCGCTTCGCCTGCTCGATGAGGTTTCCGTGCGTGCTGCGGCTTTCCTCGCCCGGCTTGTCCGGCCACGCGCCCGGATCGCCCTTCGGCAGCCACCAGTCTTCGCCGCCGCCGAGGAGGACTTCCGGACGGCTTTCGGTGATGTACTGCTTCGCGATGTCACTCTGCAGATCCCGCGACGGCACGTGGGACGCGAACGCGGCCGGCGACGCCCCGGTGACCTGCGCAGTGGTGACCAGGCCGGTCGACTTCCCGGCGCGTTTCGCCTGCTCGAGCACGGTCAGCAGACGACGGCCCTGCGCGTCTTGGCCGACCGCGCCGTTGCGGGTCTTGTGCCCGGTGGCGAGTGCGGTCGCCGCCGCGGCCGAGTCGGTGACGAGTTCTTCCGGGTCGTCGGGGTCGGTGTGCACCATGCCGGTGACTGGGAGCCGGTTCATGACCAGGTCGCCCTTGCGGCCGGTCGTCGCGAGCCGGACGAACTCCCGCTGCGCCGCGCCCATGCCGTCGCCCTGGATGTAGACGATGTTGCGCGCTTTCGGATGCCAGCCAGGGGAATCCGCGACCGGGCCGTCCCCCGCCATCGCGACCGCGGGCACCGCTCCGGCCACCGCGAGCACGGCCGCGGTGAGCACCATCGTCTTGCGCATCCGGATCCTCCTTTAGTTAGGAAGCTTTCCTAACATGTTTCCGGATGCGCCGCGAGAGGGTCACCTGAATGGACGTGTCCGCCGACGGTGAACAGCACCCCGACGGGCCCCGGCGCTCATTACGGTGGGTTCTCATGGAGACCGTCACGACGCGCACCGTCGAATACCCGGCCGACGGCCTCACCATGGTCGGGCGTCTCGCGCTCCCCGCGGGGACCGGCCCTCGGCCCGCGGTCCTGATCGGGCCGGAAGGCACCGGCCTCAACGACTTTCAGCGCGCACGGGCCGACGCGCTGGCCGAACTCGGTTACGTGGCTCTCGCGTTCGACATCCACGGCGGACGCTGGTTCACCGATCCCGACGAGATGCTGGCGCGCTGCCTGCCGCTGCTCGACGACCCGGACCGGATGCGCGACATCGGCCGCGCGGCGCTCGACGTGCTGCTCGCCGAACCGCGGACCGACCCGGACCGGATCGCCGGGATCGGCTACGGCACCGGCGGCGCGATCGTGCTGGAACTCGGCCGCGCGGGCGTCGATCTGCGCGCGATCGGCACGATCAACGGCCTGGTCACCGGCCGTCCGGGCGAGGCAGCGAACATCCGCTGCCCGGTGTGGGCGGGCGTCGGCTCGGAGGACCCGATCATGCCTGCCGCGCAACGGGACGCGTTCGCCGCCGAGATGCAGGCGGCGGGCGTCGACTGGCGGCTCACCGTCTACGGCGGCGCCCAGCACGCGTTCCACCACCCGCCGATCGGCCCGGAGCAGCGACTCCTCCCCGGCGTCGGCTATCACCCGGTGCAGGCCGAGCGAGCCTGGCGCGACGTCGTGACCCTGCTTGCCGACAACCTCGGCTAACGGGCGAGGAACGGCCCCGGGTCAGCCAAAACGCCGTGGATGGTGCGGCCCGCGGCGCCCAGCGTCGCGGCGGAATCGCCGAGTGCGGACGGGCTCAGCACCGGCACCGAACCGCGGAGGCCGGTCAACCGCGTCCGCAGCACGGCCTCCGCAGCGGGCGCCAACCAGGGAAACAACGGCCCGAATACGCCGCCGAGCACCACGCGGTCCACATCCACGAGATTGACCGCCGACGCCAGCGCCAGCCCTAGAGCTTCCCCCGCCGCCGAGACAGCTGACAACGCCGCGTCGTCACCTGCGGCCAAAGCGGCAGCGAGAGCGCCCACTGTGGACACTCCAGCCGCGGCGAGCATTGCTTCCTGCCCGGCGTAGGTCTCCAGACAGCCCACCGCACCGCAGCGACAGGACGGGCCGGACGGGGAAACCAGCACGTGCCCAAGCTCGCCGCCGGTGCCGCGGAACAACCGCGAGTCGACGACCAGTCCCGCGCCGATGCCGATCTCGCCGGACACGTAAAGGAAATCCGCCGCCCCGGCACCGAACCACAGCTCGCCGAGAGCACCGAGATTCGCCTCGTTGTCCACTGAAACCGGGACCGGCAGCTCCAACTCGACCGGAACGTTCCGCCAGCCGAGGTTCGGCGCGCTCAGCACCACGCCGTCCCGCACCGGGCCGGACACCGCGAGCACCGCGCCGGCGACCGTCAAGCCCAGCTCGCGCGCCTCGGCCAACTCCGCGGAAGCCAGTTCCCGCACCGCCTTCAGCACAGTTTCCGCTGGCACGCTGCGGTTGTCCCGCTCGATGCGAACCGACCGGCGGACCGTGCCGGTCAAGTCCAGGACGCGCGCGGCGAGATAGTCCACATTGGCCTCGAGCCCCAGCGAAGCCATCCGCGCGCCGCTCAGCGAAACCTCGACCCCGGGCCGGCCGCGCTCCCCCGCGCGCACGGCGGCGGTCTCGGACAGGAAGCCCGCGTCCAGCAGCGAGCCGACCAAAGTGGACACCGTCGACTTGGTCAGCCCGGTCAGCTCCGCCAGCGCGGCGCGGGTCAGCGGGCCGCCGCGGCTGATCTCGCCGAGCACCAGTTCGAGGTTCCGCGCCCGCATCGCGTCGTGCCGGACCGGTTCCATGCAGACCTCCGCTCTTGACGGCCGGGACGACCGTAGCGCAGTATTTAGTCTACAACGTGAACTAAATGAAGGGACGGGCATGGCCGACTACGCCCCCGCACCGGAGGACAAATTTTCGTTCGGACTGTGGACCGTCGGCTGGCCCGCGGCCGACCCGTTCGGCGTCGCCACGCGCCCGCCGCTCGACCCGGTCGAGAGCGTGCACCGGCTGGCCGAACTGGGCGCGTACGGCGTCACCTTTCACGACGACGACCTCCTCGCCACCGAACCGGACCGCGACACCGCGATCGCCAAGTTCAAGCGCGCGCTCGAGGAAACCGGCCTGCGCGTGCCGATGGCGACGACGAACCTGTTCAGCCATCCGGTCTTCAAGGACGGCGGCCTGACCAGCAACGACCGCGACATCCGGCGGTACGCGCTGACCAAGGTCCGGCGCAATCTCGACCTCGCCGCCGAACTCGGCGCGCAGACCTACGTGCTGTGGGGCGGCCGCGAAGGCGCGGAATCCGATGCGGCGAAAGACGTCCACGCCGCGCTCGCCCGGTACAAGGAGGGGCTCGACGTCCTCGCCGACTACGCCGTTTCGCAGGGCTACGACCTGCGGTTCGCGCTGGAGCCGAAGCCGAACGAGCCGCGCGGCGACATCCTCCTGCCGACGATCGGCCACGCGCTCGGGTTCATCTCGCAGCTGGAGCGGCCCGAGCTGTTCGGGCTGAACCCGGAGGTCGGCCACGAGCAGATGGCCGGGCTGAACTTCGTGCACGGCATCGCGCAGGCGCTGTGGCAGGGCAAGCTGTTCCACCTCGACCTCAACGGCCAGCACGGCCCGAAGTACGACCAGGACCTGATCTTCGGGCACGGCGATCTCACCAGCGCGTTCTTCCTCGTCGACCTCCTGGAGCACGGCGGCTACGACGGCCCGCGGCACTTCGACTACAAGCCGCTGCGCACCGAGGATCCCGAGGACGTCTGGGTTTCCGCGGCGGCGAACATGCGCACTTACCTGATCCTGCGCGAGAAAGCCCGTGCCTTCCGCGCCGATCCGGAGGTCGCCGAAGCGCTCGCCGCGTCGCGGGTGCCGGAGCTGGCGACGCCGACGCTGTCCGAGGGCGAAACCCTGGACGATCTGGCCGCCGACGAGTTCGACGTCGAAGCGGCCGGCCGCCGCGGCTACCACTTCACCCGGCTCAACCAGCTGGCACTGGAGCACCTGCTGGGCGTCCGGTAAATCAGGCGACGCGGGCGGCGGCGGTGTTTTACCGTTGCGGGCAACACGTTGACGGAGACGAGTAGCGCAGGGCGCCGCGAGGGACAGAGAGCTGCCGCCGGTGAGAAGGCAGCGTCGCGGCCCTGCGCGAAGACACTCCTGAGTGCGGGGAGGAAATGCCCCGCCGGCCCGGCCGCCGTCACCCGGCCAGAACGAGGCCGCCCACTCGGCGGCGAAGGTGCGGTGGCACCGCGAGTGTCCCTTCTCGCCCGCACCCCCAAGGGGTCGCCGAGTGCGCTCAGGAGAAGGAATGAGTACCCGCACCCCGGTGGCCTGCCTGCGTGATCGCGTGGGCTCCACCGTGACGATCGCCGGCTGGGTGCACCGCCGGCGCGTGCTGAAATCCGTGGCGTTCCTGGTCGTCCGCGACCGGTCCGGCACTGCGCAGGCAGTGTTCGCCGAGCCGCCGGAGGTCGCCGAGGAGACCGTCGTGCGGCTCACCGGGCAGGTGGTCGCCAATCCGCAGGCACCGCAAGGAATTGAACTGCGGGAACCGGTTTTAGAACTGCTGTCCGCGCCGGAAAAGCGGCCGCCGTTCGATCTTTATCGGCCCGAAGTGGCCGCCGGGTTGCCGGTGGTGCTGGACAATGCCGCGGTCGCGTTGCGGCATCCGGTGCTGCGGCGGCGATTCGAGGTGGCCGCAGCCAGTGTCGCGGCGTTTCGGCGAGTGTTGGACAGGCAGGGATTCACTGAGATTCATACGCCGAAGATCGTCGCCACCGCGACGGAATCCGGGGCGAATGTGTTCCAGCTCGACTACTTCGGCCGTCCCGCTTACCTCGCGCAGTCGCCGCAGTTCTTCAAACAGGCCATGGTCGGCGTGTTCGAGCGGGTGTACGAGGTGGGACCGGTTTTCCGGGCCGAACCGCATGACACCGCACGGCATCTGGCCCAGTACACGAGTCTCGACGCGGAACTCGGCTTCATCGCCGACCACCGCGACGTCATGGCCGTGCTGCGCGACGTCGTAGCGGAGATGGCCGCCGCGGCGGGACCGGACGCGCCGGTGGTGCCGGAAGAGATCCCGTCGATCGATTTCGCCGCGGCGCAAGAACTTCTGGCCCGGAACACCGGCGAGGACCCGCGCGGCGAACCGGACCTCGCGCCCGCACACGAACGCTGGCTGTGCGCGTGGGCCGAGCGGGAACACGGGTCGGAATTCCTGTTCGTGACCGGATACCCGATGGCGAAACGGCCGTTCTACACCCATCCGGACCCGGCGGACCAGGCCCGGTCGCACAGTTTCGACCTGCTTTTCCGCGGCCTGGAACTGGTGACCGGCGGCCAGCGGCTGCACCGGCACGCGGACTACCTCGCCGTGCTCGGCGAGGCGGCCGGGCAGTACTCGGACTATCTCGACGCGTTCGCGTACGGCATGCCGCCGCACGGCGGGTTCGCGATCGGGCTGGAGCGCTGGGTCGCGCGCGTGCTGGGCGTGGCGAACGTGCGCGGGGCGACGCTCTTCCCCCGGGACCTGCACCGCCTGCGGCCCTGATCGCCCCTCGAAGGTGCCGCTGGCCTGGTACGCGGGGTTTTCGGTCCGTGAAGGGCTCCTTGAGGGAATCTGGCTCCCTCAAGGAGCCTTCACGGAACGTCACTGAGCAGCGAAGGTGAGCGACCCCAGCGCGGTGACCAAGGGCGCCAGCTCCGGCAGCTCCTCCGCCTCGGCGAGCGCGGCCGAAAGCGCCGTGTCGTGCGTCGGGCGGGCGGCGGCCAGCAGCTTCTGCCCGGAGGGCGTGACCTCGGTGTAGATGCCGCGCCGGTCGTCCTGGCACAGGTAGCGCGACAGCAGGCCGCGCTCCTCCAGCCGGGTGACCAGCCGGGTCGTCGCCGACTGGCTCAGCACCACCGCGTTGGCCAGCTGGCTCATCCGCAGGTGGAAGCCGTCCTGGCGGCCGAGCACGTCGAGCACCGTGTACTCGCTCACCGACAGCTCGTGCTCGCTTTCCAGCGCGCGGTTCAGCCGGTCTTCGATCCGCGCGTGCAGCGCCGCCAGCGTCCGCCAGCCTTGCGCGCGCGCCTCGACGGCGTCGTCCGACACCGACATGGTGCACCTCCTCCAGACGGCCCCGGTTGCGGGCGGCCGCGGGCCCCGAGCAGCATCGGCGCAGGTCAATGTGACTGCAAGTATTGCGCGCGCCGGTAGTACTCAGCCGCCACTGTACTCGCGAAACGCCGGGAGGTCCGCCCGGCGGCGTGACCTCGTGCGTCCTCCCCCGGACCGCGGCTCAGCTTTTGTCCTCGCCCGGCGGCGAGTAAGTTGTCCCCGCTACCCGGGGGAAAGGCGAGCGGCACATGACCGGCACCGGCGATGCGGACGCGGGCACGACCGCGAGACGGTTCGCGCTGGGCCGGTACGGGCCCGCTCCGCTGGTCCTGGCCGGCCGGTACGAGGTGGGCGAGCGGATCGGCGAAGGCGCGACCGCCAGCGTGCACCGCGGCGAGGACCGCGAAACCGGAGGCGAGGTCGCGGTCAAGCTGTTCCACGCCGGAGCGGTCGAACTGGGCCGCAACCGCCGGGACCAGGAGATCGCGGCGCTGCGCGCGGTGCGGCATCCGGGGTTGGTCGGGTTCGTCGACGCCGGAATCGACGAGGGGTACGCGTACCTCGTCATGGACTGCGTGCACGGGCCCAACCTGTCCGAATGGCTGTGCTCCGGGCCGCTGCCCGCCGACCGGGTGGTCGAACTGGGCGCGCAGCTGGCCGAGGCGCTCGCTCACGTCCACGCGCACGAGGTGACCCACCGCGACCTCAAACCCGCCAACATCCTCATGTCCGACGACGGCCCGCGGATCGCCGACTTCGGCGTCGCGCGCATCGTGGACGCGACCCGCGTGACCGACACCGGCGCGGTCGTCGGGACGGCGGCTTACCTCTCGCCGGAGCAGGTGCTCGGCGAGCACCCCGGCCCGGCTTCGGACGTGTACGCGCTCGGGCTCGTCCTCCTGGAATGCCTCACCGGCGTCCGCGAATACCCGGGTACGGCAGCGGAAACCGCGGTAGTGCGGCTGCATCGATCGCCGCGGGTGCCGCCGGGCACGCCGGAACCGCTTGCGAGGACTCTGCGCGCGATGACCATGCGCGATCCGGAAGAAAGACCCTCCGCGACCGCCGTGGCGCGTGCGTTGCGCGGCACGGAAACGTTGCGGCTTCCGATCAAAACGCGGTTGGCCGTCTTCTGCCGCCGCCACCGGGTCTCGCGGCGGCGCGCGGTGCTCGCGGCGGGCCTGCCGGTCGTGCTGGTCGCGGCCGGAACGCTGCTGTTCGCGTCTCCGCTTCGCCCCGGCACCGGGTCCGCGCCGGGCCTCGACCCGGCACCGGTTCCGGTTTCTCCGCCGTCGTCCGCTCCGTCCGATTCCCCGGACCAGGCGCCGCGGCATTCGCCGTCCGCGCCGCCGGTCCGTTCGACGAACGCGGCGACGCCGCCCGTGCAGACCACGGCGGTTCCGCCCGGCACGACGGCCCAGACCGCGCCGGCATCGGAAAGCCAGGTCAGCCCGACGAGCCAGCCGGGCCGGACACCGCCGAAAACCCCGCCAGGACAGACGAAACCGCCCCGCAACACGGCCACCGGTCCGCCGAGCGGCAAGCCTCCACATTAGACAGACCGGACCACCCGGTCGGCTGACGCGGCGCAATTCGGTGGCGAAGTCCGTCCCGGCGCGCGATCCTGGTGGCGAGCCGGGGAGGTGGAACCGATGACCGCACACTCGCGCCGGTTCGGACGGCAGTGCCGCGAACACTTCGAGCGCCCGGAACCCGCCCGCACGGCCGAGCCGAAACCGGACGCCGAGGCGGTTCCGGAACCGGAGCGAGCGCCGGAGCCGGAGACCCGGCCCGGGAAGTAGCTTTCCGGTGCCGGGCAAGGAAAACGGTGCTTACTCTGCCCGCGGCGCGGCCTCGATCGCCAGCACCGCGATGTCGTCGTGGCCGGAATTCCCGAGCCAGGCCCGCACCGCCTCGCGCAACCGGCGCACGACCTCGCGCGCCGGTTGCCCGACGCAGTCCTCCAGCACCGTGTAAAGCCGTTCGTCGCCGAACAGTTCGGTGGATTCCGTGCGGTTGCGGGCTTCGGTGACGCCGTCGGTGTAGAGCAGGCAGACGTCGCCCTCGTCCAGATGCGTCGTCGCCTCGGCGAAGCGGGCCTGCGGCGACACGCCGACGAGCGTGCCGGGCACGCTGATCTCCTCGACCCCGCCCCCGCGCCGCAGCACGAGCGGGGCGGGATGGCCGCCGGAGGCGAGAGTGACGTCGAGCCCGGACTCGGCGGCCGCGACCGAACCGAGCACGAGCGTCGCGAACCGGTTGCTGCCGCCGGAGATCAGGAGTTCGTTGAGCAGCCGCAGCATCGTCCGGCCGTCGCGTTCGACGAGATGCAGCGCGGCCAGCGAATGCCGCACGCGTCCGGTCAGCGCGGCCGCCTCGGCGCCCTTGCCGCAGATGTCGCCGACCACCACGAACGCGCTGCCGTCGTCGCGGGAAAGGACGTCGTAGAAATCGCCGCCGACGCCCAGCACCCCGCCCGCGGGTTCGTACCACAGCTCGAAATTCGCGCCCTCGACCTGCGCGGGCGGCGTCGGCAGCAACGTCGATTCGAGCCCGCGCGTGGCTTCCTCCTGGCGGGCATAGCGCTGCGCGTTGGCCAGCGCCGTGCCGGCCGCGTCCGCGAACGCCTCGACGGCTTCGCCTTGCGAGAGACCGAACGCGGGCTCGCCGCGCCTGCCGAGCAGCACCGCGCCCGCCATGCCGGAGCCGAACGAAACCACTGACACCTCAAGGTGCCCCTCGAACGGCTCGGCGACCGCCGCGGGCAGCGCCGCGACCTCGGTCGCGGGCACCGCGCGGACCTCGGGCCGGGCGACGTCGGTGACCGCGTCGGACACCACGGGCGCGAGCTGGGCCGGCACCCGCCGGATCCGGCCGTGGCCCGCCGCGCCGTGCTCGGTGCAGCTCCACCATTCCCAGCGGCCGCGGGTCGTCGGCAGCAGCACGAAGGCGCAATCGCCCAAGGCGGACGCCGCCAGCTCGGCGATCACCCGGGCCGTGCCGTGCCGTCCGCGCGCGAGCGCCAGTTTCGGACCGGCCTCGGCGAGGAACTCTTCGGGACGGCGGCGGCCGTCGTCGACCACGGTCCAGGCGCGCCAGCCGCCGGGCAGCGCGCGGACCTTGGCCGGGCGGTGGCCGACCTTGCCGGTGGTCTCGGTCACGCCGACGAGCTCGGCCGGGCCGAGCCGCTGCGCGGCCGCGTTGGCCCAGCGCAGGGCGCCTTCCGGGTCCTGGAGGAACACCGGCTCCCGGACGTCGTCGAGCACCGAGCGCCAGAAACCGGCGTGCCCGGGCAGCTCGGCGCCGGGTGGCAGGGCCGACGCCGGAGCGGGCCGTGACACCATGCACGAACCTCCTGCCTCCGGGTCGACCTGACGGTCCTGGTCCTTCCAGGTTGGCACAGTGTGCGCGGGCGGACTGGGTCGAAGTGTAGGGCGAACCGTGGCAGGCTGGGTCGACGACCATGGCTGGCACACGCGTGGTGGGAAGGTCGGCAGAGATGACAGAGACTCCCCAGGCTTCCGGGAGCCCCCGGAACTCCGGGGCCCCTGACCCGGATTCCGTCCCGGCGAACGAGGTCGCGGCACTGGAGCGGCTGCTCGCCGCGGTCCACGACCTCGGGGACGGCAACTTCCGGCGGCGGTTCGTGGCGCACGGCGACGGGATCACCGCCCGACTCGCGTCGGCGTTCAACGACATCGCCGAGCGCAACCAGCGGCTCGTGACGGAACTCATGCGCGTGCGCGGCGAGGTGGGCCAGGAGGGCAAGCTCACCGAACGCGTGCGCACCGAGATCGGCCCCGGCGGCTGGGCCACCGCGGTCGACACGGTCAACGGGCTGATCGAGGACGTCAGCCGCCCGGTCGTGGAGCTGGACCGGGTGCTGGGCGCGGTCGCCGAGGGCGATCTGTCGCAGCCGATGGCGCTGCAGCTGGACGGCCGTCCGCTGCGCGGGCAGTACGCCGAGCTGGCGAAGACCGTGAACGGCCTCAACGCGCAGCTGTCGCGGTTCGCCGCCGAAGTGATCCGGCTGTCCCGGGAGATCGCCGGAGAGGGCCGCCTCGGCGGTCAGGCCGAGGTCCCCGGCGTGGCCGGGACGTGGCGCGACCTCACCGACTCGGTCAACTTCCTCGCCGACAACCTCACCGAGCAGGTCCGGAACATCGCGTCGGTCACCACCGCGGTGGCCCGCGGCGACCTGACGCAGAAGATCAACGTCGACGCCCGGGGCGAGATCCTCGAGCTCAAGAACACCATCAACACGATGGTCGACCAGCTCTCGTCGTTCGCCGACGAGGTCACCCGGGTGTCGCGCGAAGTCGGTTCCGAAGGCCGCCTGGGCGGCCAGGCGCGCGTGCCGGGCGTGGCGGGCACCTGGCGCGACCTCACCGACTCGGTGAACCTGATGGCGGACAACCTGACCGACCAGGTCCGCAACATCTCGCAGGTCGCCACGGCGGTCGCGGCGGGCGATCTGACGAAGAAGATCGACGTCGACGCGCGGGGCGAGATCCTGCAGCTGAAGACGACGCTGAACACGATGGTCGACCAGCTCTCGTCGTTCGCCGACGAGGTCACCCGAGTCGCCCGGGAGGTCGGCTCCGAAGGCCGCCTCGGCGGTCAGGCGGAGGTCCCCGGCGCGGCCGGCACGTGGCGCGGCCTTACCGACTCGGTCAACCAGATGGCCGACAACCTGACCGACCAGGTCCGCAACATCTCGCACGTGACCACCGCGGTCGCGAAGGGCGACCTGACGCAGAAGATCACCGTGGACGCGCGGGGCGAGATCCTCGAGCTCAAGACCACGATGAACACGATGGTCGACCAGCTCTCGTCCTTCGCCGACGAGGTCACCCGAGTCGCCCGCGAGGTCGGCACCGAAGGGCAGCTGGGCGGCCAGGCCACCGTGCCCGGGGTCGCCGGCATCTGGCGCGACCTCACCGGCTCGGTGAACTTCATGGCCAACAACCTCACCGCGCAGGTCCGGAACATCGCGCAGGTCGCGACGGCGGTCGCGCGGGGCGACCTGACGAAGAAGATCGCGGTCGACGCGCGCGGCGAAATCCTCGAGCTGAAGACGACGCTGAACACGATGGTCGACCAGCTCTCGTCCTTCGCCGACGAGGTCACCCGAGTGTCGCGAGAGGTTGGCACGGAAGGAAAACTGGGCGGTCAGGCGACCGTGCCGGGCGTGGCGGGGACCTGGAAGGACCTCACCGACAACGTCAACTTCATGGCCAACAACCTCACCGACCAGGTGCGGAACATCTCCCAGGTCACCTCGGCCGTGGCGCGCGGCGATCTGACGCAGAAGATCACCGTCGACGCGCGCGGCGAGATCCTGGAGCTCAAGAACATCCTGAACACGATGGTCGACCAGCTGTCCGCCTTCGCGGACGAGGTCACCCGGGTCGCCCGCGAGGTCGGCACCGAAGGGCGGCTGGGCGGCCAGGCGCGCGTTCCGGGCGTCGCGGGGATCTGGAAAGACCTCACCGACAACGTGAACGTCATGGCCGACAACCTGACCGTGCAGGTCCGGAGCATCGCCACGATGGCGAGCGCGGTGGCGAACGGCGACCTGTCGAAGAAGATCTCCATCGACGCGGCGGGCGAGGTCGCAGCGCTGGCCGGGACGCTGAACGACATGGTCGAGACGCTGCGCGCGTTCGCCGACGAGGTGACGCGGGTTGCCCGCGAGGTCGGCACGGAAGGCATCCTCGGCGGTCAGGCGCGGGTGCCCGGCGTGGCCGGGACGTGGAAGGACCTGACCGAGAACGTCAACTTCATGGCGCACAACCTGACCAGTCAGGTGCGGAACATCTCGCAGGTCACCACGGCGGTCGCGCGCGGCGACCTGTCGCGCAAGATCGACGTCGACGCCCGGGGCGAGATCCTGGAACTCAAGACGACGATGAACACGATGGTCGACCAGCTGTCCGCGTTCGCCGCGGAGGTCACCCGGGTCGCCCGGGAGGTCGGCACCGAGGGCAAGCTGGGCGGTCAGGCCGAGGTCGAAGGCGTGTCCGGCACCTGGAAGCGGCTGACCGAGAGCGTGAACCAGCTGGCGGGCAACCTGACCACGCAGGTCCGCGCGATCGGCCAGGTCGCGACGGCGGTGACCGCGGGCGATCTGACCCGGCACATCACCGTGGACGCGTCCGGCGAGCTGGCGGACCTCAAGGACAACATCAACCAGATGATCGCGAACCTCAAGGAGACCACCTCCGCGAACCGCGAACAGGACTGGCTGAAGACGAACCTGGCGCGGCTGTCCGGGCGGATGCAGGGCCACCGCGACCTCGCGTCGGTGGCGACGCTGATCCTGTCGGAGCTGGCCCCGCTGGTGAGCGCGCAGCAGGGCGCGTTCTTCATCGCGCACGACGATGAGGACGCCGGCGACCCGGACAAGCTGCTCGACTGCATCGCCGCCTACGGCCTCGCCCAGGCGCGCACCGGCCTGCGCTTCCGGCTCGGCGAATCGCTGATCGGCCAGGCCGCGGTGGACCGGCGGACGATACTGGTCAACGGCGCTCCTCCGGAGTACGCACTGGTGTCGTCCGGGCTCGGCTCGGCCCCGCCGGTCAACGTGATCGTGCTGCCGGTGCTGTTCCAGGGCGAGGTGCTCGGCGTGCTGGAACTGGCGTCGGTCAACGAGTTCTCCGCGGTGCACCTGGATTTGCTGGAGCAGCTGCGGCACACGATCGGCGTCAACGTGAACACGATCCTGTCGAACTCGCGCACGGAAGCGCTGCTGACCGAATCGCAGCGGCTGGCCCAGGAACTGCGCGCGCGGTCCGAGCAGCTGCAGGCCCAGCAGGGCGAACTGCGCCGGTCGAACACCGAACTGGCCGAGAAGGCGGCGCTGCTGGCCCAGCAGAACCGCGACATCGAGGTCAAGAACATCGAGATCGAGCAGGCCCGCCAGGAGCTCGAGGAACGGGCCGGGCAGCTGACGGTCGCGTCGCAGTACAAGAACGAATTCATGGCGAACATGTCGCACGAGCTGCGAACTCCGCTCAACAGCGCGCTGATCCTGGCGAAACTGCTGTCGGAGAACCCGGAGGGCAACCTCACGGAGAAGCAGATCCAGTTCGCGAAGACGATCTGGGCGGCGGGTTCCGACCTGCAGCAGCTGATCAACGACATCCTGGACCTGGCGAAGGTCGAGGCCGGGAAGCTGGACCTGCAGATGTCCGACGTGACGCTGCCGGAGCTGGTCAACTACGTCGAATCGCTCTGCCGCCCGCTGACCGCGGACAAGGGCCTGGAGTTCGCCGTCATGATCGACCCGCCGGTGCCGGGCAGCGTCCACACCGACGAACACCGCCTCCAGCAGGTGCTCCGGAATCTCTTGTCGAACGCCGCGAAGTTCACCGACGAGGGCGGCGTACGCCTGCACATCCGGATGGCAGACCCCGAGGAGGTCGAACAGGAGTCGCTGCGCTCGGCGGCCGGGATCATCGCGTTCGGCGTCGAGGACACCGGCATCGGCATCCCCGAGGAGAAGCTGGAAGTCATCTTCGACGCCTTCCGCCAGGCGGACGGCACGACGAGCCGCAAGTACGGCGGCACCGGCCTGGGCCTGTCGATCAGCCAGCAGCTGACCGAGCTGCTGAGCGGCGAACTGCGCGTCAGCAGCGTCCCCGGCAAGGGCAGCACCTTCACGCTGTACCTGCCGGTCGGCGCCGCGAACCTGATCGCCCCGACGACCCCCGTGCGCCCGACCCCGAAGCTGCCGGTCCTGCCGAGCACCATCACCGTGGCCGAACCGAACAGCGCCCCGAAACGCTTCAACGGCGAAAAGGTCCTCATCGTCGACGACGACCTGCGCAACGTCTTCGCCCTCGCGGCGGTCCTGGAACAAGCGGGCCTGGAAGTCATCTACGCCGACACCGGCGTGGCCGGAATCCGGGCGCTGGAACGCCACGAGGACACCGCGTTGGTGCTGATGGACGTGATGATGCCGGAACTGGACGGCAACGCCACCATCGCGGCCATCCGCGCCGAAGCGGCCCACGAGGACCTGCCAGTGATCGCCGTCACAGCGAAGGCAACGGAGGAAGACCGCGAACGCACGCTGGCTTCGGGAGCGGACGACTACATCACGAAGCCGGTGGACACTGACCTGCTGCTGGACGTGATCGCCGCCCGCCTGGAGGCGGACGCGGCGTCGTCTTCGAACTCGGAAGTGCTTGGAGCGGGTGACGGGAATCGAACCCGCGTAGCTAGTTTGGAAGACTAGGGCTCTACCATTGAGCTACACCCGCAGCGCCCTCGGTGACCCGGGAGCGAAGCAAGCTTAGCGTGCCCGCTAGGGTGGGTCGTACACCCCCCGGGTACCTGGGCTCCGGAGGCCTTCATGAGGCTCCCGGACCACGGGCTTCGGGGGTGCCGGGATGTGGCGCAGCTTGGTAGCGCATCCGCTTTGGGAGCGGAGGGTCGCAGGTTCAAATCCTGTCATCCCGACCGAGAGGGGCTGGACCTGCGGGTTCAGCCCCTTTTTCGTGCCGCCGGACGCGTCCGCCCTTCTGTTTGAGGTTTCACCGCCGGGCCGAGCACTGACCTTGGCTCCGCTCGCCTGGTAGGCCTTGATCGACGAGTGATCTACGCCACTCGAGGCGGAGCCAAGAGCTCTCGCACCCATCCGCGGCTGCTGCGACACCGTGCACTCTTCCGCACTTGGCTCGCCGACCCGATCGCATGACCTGGCATCGGCACCACCGGAGCAATCGCCACGCCGCCACCGATTCAACACCAAGTATCAGACGGATCGGCTTTCGCGGTGTTTCCATGCTTCGAACAGGGCGAGCGCCAGCCAGTGACCGCAGCTTCGAGCCATCTCCTCTGCCGTCACCTGCTCGAAGTCAGTGCTTCGACGAAGCGGGTCGGCTCCGCGAGCGAGAAGATAAGCCGTGAGATCGACATGCAACGGATTGCCCGTCTGCACATGACCATCGCCTTCGACGTCAATGGCATGCTGCAGGAGCGTCATGCCGTTGCATTCTTCGTCGACATCGACACCTTGATCCAAAAGGTCCCGAAGAGCCGGAAGATCGCTCATCTCTACCGCAATATGTGCGGGCGTCATATACTCGACCACAACAACATCCTATCCACCACTGGTGATCTCTGCGTCGATTCCCGGAAATTCTTAGGCGATCGACGAAGTAGGTCAATATTTGAGCTCGGTATCCCAACCACGCGGACATCCGTCCGAACCGACTGTGCTTCACTCTCTGGCGAGGCGAATTTGCACGGCTTCGCCTCCGAAGTTCGCTTCAGCTCCAGCCCGCCGGGTTCGATCCCGTCTCGTAGTCGACAGGGCTGACGTGTTCCCAATCTTTTCCCGTCGAGCTCTCGTAGGCGTGTTGCGCGACGTAGAGCAGGAATTCGGCCTCTGGTCCACCGGCACCGGTGTACGAACCGAATTTTTCCGGGTCTTCGAGAACAGATCGGTAGGCCTGCTCCCCCGCCAGCACCACCGCTGCCCGGCAGTACAGGAAGGAATCGCTGGAGAGAGGCAAACCGGTGACGGCTGACGGCACCGCGGCGAGCTCGGACCGGTCCAGGTCGTAGAGACGCTGGGCGAGGATGTCCTCGAACTTCTTGATCTCAGCTTCGTCGCGCCTGCCGAGTTCCTCTTCCAGGGGAGCGAAAGCGGCCTGATCCGTCGCCGGAGGGTCCTGCCGCACCAAGGAGACGAGTGCCCAGAACTCGTGGTCGTCCATCAGGGCCTGTTCCTTCCGGGCGAGTTGACGGTATTGCCGAGATTACCGATGCCGCCGAGTCGCGGACGCTGTTCGACCATTCGAGGCTCCCGTCGCGCGGAGACAAGATCCCCGAAATGTAGGACCTCGGCGAAGGCGTCACTGTCCAACGGCGGAACACGTCCAGATCAGGCGGCGAAATCATCGACTTCGCCACGCCGCTCAAAGAGAAGGTGCACGTTGATGGATGAGCCAGGAACGCGAGCGCGGAACGATGTCGAACGGGTCGTTCCGCTGGATTGGCTGATCGCCAACACAACACGGGTGGTTCCCGAAAACAGCGACCGCTTCACCGGATTCTTCGCCTCCGTGCTCGAGTACCTGCTCCGCGAAGGTCTGATGGTCGTGGGCGAGATCGGCGACACCGGATTCGAACCCTGGCCGCCCGTCGCCGTCGAAGACGACCGTGGACCGGGTCGTCCGCGGCTGCCAAGCAGTCAACTGGACACCCCGGCTCGGGCTGTACTGGCTCGCCAACACGCCGGGAGGGGTGAGCCGGGCTCGGCGACCAGGTCGTGGTGGGGCTGATGGAGATCCAGCATGGCCCTGACAGCCCCCGATGAGGTTTTCGCGCCCCACCCGTCTGTATATGTGCGATCGCCACACAAGGGAGGCTGACATGACCCGGAAACTGATCTTCGGCATGAACCTGACGCTGGACGGCTACATCGCCGCGACGGGAGACGACATCGGCTGGAGCGGGCCGCCGAGCGAGGAGTTGTTCCAGTGGTGGCTTGATCAGGAGCGCGCGAACAGCATGTCGCTCTACGGGCGCAAGCTGTGGGAGGCGATGAGTTCCTACTGGCCGACCGGCGACCAGCAGCCGGGCGCCACGGCGGCGGAGGTCGAGTTCGCGCGGAACTGGCGGGATACGCCGAAGGTCGTGTTTTCGTCGACGATCGGACAGGTCGGCTGGAACGCCCGGCTGTTCGCTGGCGACGCGGTCGCCGAGATCGCGCACCTCAAGGCAGGCGACGGTGGGCCGCTGAGCGTTGGCGGCGCGACGCTCGCCGGGGCGGCTATGCGGGCGGGGCTCGTCGACGAGTACGCGGTAGTCACTCATCCGGTTCTCGTGGGTGGCGGTACGCCGTTCTTCAGCGCGCTGGACAACTGGGTGAACCTGAATCTGGTCGAGACGCGGACGTTTCCCGGCGGCGTGGTGCTGACCCGCTACGCGACCAGGCGGTGATCACAGGGTCGCGGCCAGGCCCAGCCATGGTTTGTCGGCGACCTCGAATCCGGTGAGTTCGGCGATCTTTCCGTCGGCGATGTGCAGGACCGCGAGGTTCAGCAGCCGGTACGCCGGGTCGTCGGCGGTCCGGAGGTAGAGCGCGGCGGCGGGCATGCGGTTGACCGTGGTGGCGATGCAGCGCCAGTCGTCGTAGCGCTGGAAGAGGCCGCCGGATACCCAGCCGTCGACGGCGTCCCGGGCCGTTGTGATCACGGTGCCGGGGTCGGGCAGCATCGCGAAGCGCAGGTCGTCGCGGAGCAGGGACATGAGGCGGTCGAGGTCGTTGCGTTCGTGGGCGTCGATGTACGACTTCACCACGGCGCGCTCGTCTTGCGACAGTTCGTGGGTGGTGGGGCTGCGCCAGTCCAGACGGCGGGCGGGTAGTTGCTCGCGCATTGTCACGCGCGCCCGTTGCAGTGCGCTGGTTACCGACGCGACGGTCAGCTCGAGGGCTTCCGCGGCTTTCGGTGCCGGCCAGCCTAGGACGTCGCGCAGGATGAGGACTGCGCGTTGCCGCGGCGGCAGGTGCTGGACGGCGACGATGAACGCCAGCTCGATCGTCTCCCGCGCTACCACCGATTCCTGCGGATCCTCCGGGAGCATCCGGTCGGGGTACGGCTGCAGGTACGGGAGCTCAGCGCCCAAGAGGCCGGACGGCACGGGGGTGCGGTCGTTGCGTTTGTCCAGGAAATCGAGGCAGGCGTTGGTCGCGATCCGGTACAGCCAGGTTCGCAGCGCAGCACGGCCGTTGAAGGACTCCCGTTTGTTCCACGCTCGCAGGAAGGTCTCCTGCGTCAGGTCCTGGGCGTCTTCGTAGTTCGCGAGCATTCGGTAGCAGTGCACTTGCAGCTCACGCCGGTGGCGCTCGGTCATCAGCGCGAACCGCGCTGGGTCGTCGGTGTCCGGCGGGCTCATGGTCGTCGATCCTTCCACCGCGGAGAGGGGGTCACCAGAACTGACGACCGGGCGGAGGATTTCTCATCGGTCCGCGAAGGACCCCTTGCGGGAATCCCAGTCCCGCAAGGGGTCCTTCACGGCCGACGCGCGGGATCAGTCAGTGGCGAGAGCCCGGGTGGCGGGACCGATCGCCGCCCAGCCGCCGGACTGGGCGTTCCAGCGGTAGATGCCGCCGCTGTTGATGCCGTACACGCCGTCGGCGTTGGCCGCGAACGCGTCGCCGGAGCCGCCGATGCGGGTCCAGCCGTTGCCGGTCAGCAGGTTGACGTCCTTGGTGGCCGGTTCGATGCCGAGCAGCGTGTGCGCACCCGCGTACAGCGCGCTCTGCGCCTTGCCGACGCTCGCCCATGCGCTGCCGCTGCCGGTCCAGTGGTACACGCCGCCGCCGTTGGCTCCGTAGATGCCGTCGTCGTTGATCGCGAAGCCGCTGCCGGAGGTGCCGATCTTGACCCAGGTGCCGGGTGCGGTCATCAGGTAGAGGTCGCCGGTGCCGGGCACGGTCCGGGCGAGCAGGTGGCCTGCGGCGTAGAACGCGGTCCCGGCGGGGCCGACCGTTTCCCAGCCGGTGCCGGTCCAGCGCAGGACGCCGCCGCCGTTGTAGCCGTAGACGCCGTCGGCGTTGACCACGAACCCGTCGCCCGGGCCGCCGATCTTCGCCCACTGGCCGGGGGTCCCGGTGTAGCGGTAGACGTCGTGAGTGTCGGCGCGGGTCGCGACCACGGCGCTTTCCCCGGCGTAGACCCGGTCGAACCCGGTGCCGAGGGTCGTCCAAGTGCTGCCGGTGCCGGAATAGGCGAGGACCGCTCCGTTGGCGTCGACGCGGTACAGACCGTGGTGTCCCGCGACGGTGTGCGCCGTGATCCAGTCGCCGAGGTCGTCCACGCGGGCGGCGCTCACCGCCGGGTTGGTCGCGGTCTCGCCGAGGCAGTTGTGCTGATACGAACCGGTGATGACGCCGGTGATCCGGCCGTCCGCGGTGAACACCGGCGCTCCGGCGTCGCCGCGGCACACGCCGCTCGTGCCGGACGCTTCGAGGGCCAGTCCGTGCTCCGGAGCGCCGGCCGCGATGGTCAGCGAAGCCGACTGCGGAGCGTCCGGGATCCATTCGGTCGCCGTGCGGCCGAACCCGGCCACCGTCACCTGCCCGCTCGACGGCGGCGGCGTCGCGGCGAGATTCCCCACGCTGGCCCCGAGAACCGGCGCGACCAGCCGCAGCAACACGACGTCGCGGTCGGTCCGCGTCGCCACCCGGTCCACGGCGATCTGCCGGGTCGGCTTCCCGGTTTCGGTCACCGCAGCGTTCACGGCGACGGCAGGCGGCGCGCCGTCGACCAGTCCGTCGCCGGCGTGCGCCCCGGTCTTGCCGGTGAGGCACGACGCGGTCGTCAGAATCCATTGCGAGGAAACCAGGGTTCCCGTGCAGGCGTGGCCGCCGCTGGTCGCGTCACCCCCGATCGCGAGCCGGACCAGCGAGGACGCCGCGGCACCGGTGACCGGCGCACCCCCGGCCACCGCGTTCGCCGGCGCCGCGGCGGCCAGCAGCCCCGCTGCGGTCACCCCGGCGACACAGCCGGCCAAGCGCGAAGCTTTCCGGTTGAACACCATGAAGAAACCCTTTCGTTCGGACGCCGAATTCCTCCGATTACCGGCCACAGAACAGCGAGGCTTTTCCGCACTCGCCGATTACGGCCGGTCCACGCCGGGGAATCCACCGCGACACGGGAAGCCATTCCTCCATGTGCCGCATGCCCCTCCCCCGTTTGCCGACGCGCCCCATCCCCTGACGCGCCGCAGATACCATCGCGCACATCAGGCCGCCATTACCGCAGCACGCGGTGACGTACCCCACATTCCACGGGCTCTGGACACGCGGTTAAGATGCGGCGCTTTGTCGGCGTCCGAGCAGACAAGAATTGTCAGTTATTTCGCCGCGGCCTTTTCCGGGTTCTGCATTTCCGCACGAAACCGACCTCAGGCGTTGCCGTTCTCCGAGCCCCCGCCGAACTTGGCCCACACCTTGCTCGCGGTGTCCGCGACCGTCTCCCCGACGTCGGTGAAGACCTTCGTCAGCGGGTCCGCCGAGGCGGTCCAGGAATCCTTGTACGACTTCGCCGCGGACTTCAGGTCGTCCTTCCAGTCCGTGGCGGGCGCGTCGTCGTCCCGGCGCGGGTACTCGCCGGTCAGGATCGCCCGGTACTCCTCGGACGCGGCCCATTTCTGCAGCTGCGTCGCCCGGACCACGGCGAACGGGTGGGTTTCGGTCTCGACGTACTTCAGCTTCAGCAGGCTGTCCCGGATGTCTTCGCCCGACTCGTATTCCGCTCCCTGCTGGAGGAAGGACGGGATGTCGATGCGGGAAGGGTCGACGCCGCCGGCGAGCTGGATCTGCGCGCGCAGCGCGGCGGTCGGGTCCTGGCCGCAGAGCAGGCCCGCGCGGTCGCAGGACAGTTCGGCCTTGCGGTACCACTCGCTCAGCGCCGCGATGATCGCCCGGATGCCGAGCGCGCTGACCGGCGTCCAGGACATCGACATCTGGAGGTTGATCAGGCGCACCATGATCGTGCGGTAGACCGCGTGCCCGGACAGCACGTGCCCCATTTCGTGGCCGATGGCGAACCGCAGCGATTCGTGGCTCAGCCGCTCGACGAGCGCGGTGCTGATCCGGATGAACGGCTCGTCCATGCCGAGCGCGGACGCTTGCAGCCGCGGGTCCTGGTAGACGAACAGGTTCGGCACGGCGGGGAGATCGAGCGTTTCGGCGCATTCGTGGCGCAGCCGGTCGAGTTCCGGATACTGCTTCGGTCCCACGCGAATCGACGACGCCAGCGCCATCAGCCGTTCGCCGCGTTCGTTGTAGAAACCGGAGACGGCCTTGATCACCTGGGCGAATCCGGGCATCGCGCGCAACGTGGCGAGCGCGCCGCGGTCCACCGGGTGTTCGTAGGCTCTCGGGCTGATTCCCGGAAAACGGACGGCGGCCCGGCGCACCGGTTCGATTTCTTCAGTCATCGCTCCCCCAATGAAGTCGTTGACAGCAGCCTACTCAACGACGATCACCGGCCGATTCCCCGGCGCTGAACTGCTGTTTCCCATTAACGAAAACGCAGTGGATCACGCAAGGAATATCCGCGTTGTCCAGACCACTGCCCGCGCCGGGCCGGCGGTCGCCGCTGTGCCCGTCCGGCGGGATCGGCCGGATTGGCTACGATTGGGCCACGACTGCGGGGGAGGCGGCGTGGCGCAAGGACCTGAAGAGCCCATCCCGGGCGTGGACCTCGACCGGCCCAGCGTGGCGCGGGTTTACGACTGGTATCTCGGCGGCACGGCCAACTGGGCCATCGACCGCGAGTTCGGCAAGATGGTCCTCTCAACCTTCCCGGCCGGGATGTACTGCGCCCGGGCCAACCGCGCGTTCCTGCACCGCGCGGTGCGGCATCTCGTGCGCCTCGGCGTGCGCCAGTTCGTCGACATCGGGTCCGGCGTCCCGACGATGGGCAACGTCCACCAGATCGCCGACGAGGTCGCGCCGGATTCCCGCGTCGTCTACATCGACCGCGAACCCGTGGCGGTCGCGCATTCCCGGATCCTGCTGGAGCGCCACGGGGATCCCGAACGCCACGCGGTGATCCAGGGCGATCTTCGCGAACCGGACGAACTGTGGCAGTCCGTCGCGGACACCGGCGTCATCGATCCCGGGCGGCCGCTGGCGCTGCTGGTCACCGCGGTCCTGCACATCCAGCAGCCCGGCCCGGACGGGCGCGACCTCGGGCCGGAGGCCATCGCGCGGTACCGGGAAATGCTGCCCTCGGGGTCGTATCTCGTGCTGTCGCAGATCACCCACGAGGGGTTGCCCGAGGACATCGCCAGGCAGTTGCGCGCGGTGATCCAGCTGTACGACACCAATGTCAGCAAGCACGTGCTGCGCTCGAACGCGGAAATCCGCGCGTTGTTCGGCGATTTCGAGATGCTGGACCCGGGGGTCACCTGGACCGCCGCCTGGCATCCCGAGGAAAGCGGGGTCAACACGCCGGTGGTCGACTTCGCGGATCCGAGCGAGGCGGCGATGCTGGCCGGGGTCGCGCGCAAGCCCTGATCCGCGCCGAAACCGCCTCCCCTAAGCGTCACGGATGCAGGTCAGCCCGCAGCAGCATGGCGTTGCGAAGGATCCCGTCCGGCGGGGCGGTCGTGCCGCCGTCCGTGGTCACGTAGAAGGCTCGCCCTTCCTGGCCCGGAACCCAGGCCGCGCTGGACGGCCCGACCAGGCGTTCGTCGAACGGCTCGCCCGCGATGTGCCGGACTTCGCTGCCGTGGCGCGGAATGAGCGGCACCCGGTCGAGCGTGTTGGCGCGATGCCTTGTCACGTAAGCGAATCCGGCCTCGTCGTCCAGGGCGAAGTCGTCGGCGTTGTCGATCGCGGCGACGAATTCCGCGCCACCGGCCGGGTCTAGCGTCTCGGGATCGACCGGCACTCGCATGAAGACTTTCTGCGCGGTGGACGTGTAGTAGAGGTAGCCGGTCCGCGCGCTGTACCGGACGCCGTTGACGCCTGGCTGCCGCGGCGGGGCGATCTCGGCGTCCGGGTCGTCGGCCATGGTGTCGTGGGCCAGCCAGACCCGGGCCTGCCCACTACGAGCGTCGGCATCGAGGTCGACGCGCCAGATCAGCCCGGCGAAGCAGTCGGCGACGGCGAGTACTCCGCGGCCGAGCAGGCAGCTGCCGTTGAGTGCGCGCACCCGGTCGTCGAAGGTGAAGACGACCTCCGGGGCGACCGGTTCGCCGGGCGTCCAGCCGGTGAGGTCGAGCCGCACCAGATGCGATTCGTGGGTGGTGTAGCCCTCGGTCAGGCTGAGCACGAAGACGTCCGGCTGCACCTCGACGATCCCCGTCACGGGGTGGTCGAAGCGGTGCACGAGAACGGGTCGCTGCGGCTCCGGCACGATCCACAGCTCCTGCTGCAGGAGGACGGTGACCAGCACCGAACCGTCGGAGCGGACGGCGAGGTTTTCCGGGAAGTACTTCTCCGGGAAGGACGCGACCGGGGTCAGCGTGACGTCCGGGACGGGAGTCATGGGCATGGCGGGGGTCTCCTGACGCTAAAAGAGGACGGACATCCGCTTTTCTTTTACGCTAGGCTGCCCCGGCGACGGGTGTCAAGGCGAGGAGCGGACGTTGCCGAGGGTGAGCCAGCAGTACAAGGACGACCAGCGCGGGGAAATCCTGGCGGCCGCGCGCCGCTGTTTCCTCCGCGACGGCTTCCACCGCACGTCGATGCAGGACGTCTTCACCGAGGCGGGCAAGTCCGCGGGCGCGGTTTACCGGTACTTCCCGAAGAAGGAGGACATGATCGTCGCGGTCGCCGCGCAGAACCTCGACGACGTCACCGGCGTGCTGCGCGCTGCCCTCGCCCGCGGCGGCGAGCGCGGCGTCGGCGAGGTGATGGCGGAACTGCTGGAGGCCGTCACCGGGCTGCATCGCGACCGGGAACTGGCGAGCATGGCGGTGCTGGTTTGGTCGGAGGCCCAGCGCAATCCGGAACTCGCCGAGCGCCTCGCCGCCGCGTCGGCCGAGATGAGTGCCGAGGTGGCCGGTCTCGTGCGCAGCCGCCAGGAGGCCGGGGCCTGGACCGGTGTGCCGGCCGAGGCGCTCGCGCAGGCGATTTTGGCGCTGCTGCCCGGGTTTCTCTTCAACCTGGCACTGTCCGGACCGGACGGAGTGGCCGGATTCCCGGACGCGGTCCGCACACTGTTGCCGCAGTGAACCTCGCTTGACGCCCGGCGGGTTTGCATCTGCCGCGGAGAACGAGTGAGATGCCCTGATGCTCAACCCGTCCGAAGTCGCCCCGGTCCCCTGGCGCAACGGCGCAGGCACCACCCGCGAACTCGCCGCCGACGCCGATCCCTCCCGGTGGCGGATCAGCGTCGCGGACCTTCTCGAAGACGCGCCGTTCTCGTCTTTTCCGGGAATCGACCGGCTTTTCACCGCTCTCGGGCCGCTCCGGCTGACCGTCAACGGGACCACGACGGATCTCGAGCGCGGCGACCAGCTCCGGTTCGCCGGGGAGGACACGGTCAGCGTCACCCTCGATCAGCCGACCCGCGCGCTCAACGTGATGACCCGGCGCGGGCTGTACCGAGCGGAGGTCGTCCTTCGCTCCCCCGCGGAGAACGACCCGGACGGGGCGGTCGCGTCGGTCGACCTCGGCCAGCAAATCGCCGATATTTTCCTCACCACGCTGGCATGATGCAGCGATGACCAGCACTGCCCGGCGCATGTTCGAGCTCCTGGAGCCGATCTGCCTCGTCACCTTCTTCGCCGACGAGTGCAACGAAGAACTGGCCGCACTCGGCCACCGCACCTATTGGGACGGATACTTCGCCAGCCGGGCCGCGCCGCTGGGGCGGGTGCCGGCGGAGGTCGTCCACGCGGCGTTCTACAACTTCGCCGAAGGCGAGGCCGCGCGGCACATCCCGAGCGCGTGGGAGACGATCCCGCCCGAGGCTTCCGTCGCCGCGCGGGAACGAGGCAGCGCCGCGTCGGTGCGCCGGATCCTCGGCGACGAACTCGCCGGTTCCCCGGGTCTGGTGCGCGCCGCCGACCTGACCGCCAAAGCCGCGACGAGCGCGCCCACCGTGGGTCGGATGATGTACGCCGGGATGCGCACCCTGCCGATGCCGAGCGATCCGGTCGCGCGATTGTGGCATTCCGCGACCATGCTGCGCGAGCATCGCGGGGACGGGCACATCGCCGCGCTGGTCAGCGCGCGGATCGACGGTGCGGAGGCGCACATCCTGTCCGCGCTGGAAATGGGCATCCACCCGCCGGAGTCGTTCGGGCGCGTGCATCACCTGCCGAAGAAGCGGCTGGCCGCGATCATGGACGGCTTGCGCGAACGAGGTCTCGTCGACGCGGAGGGTCGGTTCACCGACGCGGGCCGTGAAGTGAAGCAGCGCATCGAGAGCTTGACCGACGAGCTTGCCGCCGCGCCGTACGAAGCTCTGTCGGCGGCCGAACTCGACGAGTTGATCGCCGCGCTGGAACCGATCACGGAGAAGCTGGTGGCCGCCGGATCGCGGTGACGCGACAAGAGTCCGGCTCATTTTCGATTCATGCCCGCTCGGCAATGCTTTAGCCTCGTCCGGTGGACCGGGGAGGCTACGCGATGGCGCTGGAGTTCCGGGTGCTGGGCGAGGTCGGCGCGACCGCGGACGGCGAGGTGCTGGCGGTCGGGCACGCGCGGCAGCGGCTCGTGCTGGCCGCGTTGCTGCTCGACGCCGGGCGCGTCGTTCCGGCCGATCAGCTCGTGACCCGGGTGTGGGGCGAGCATCCGCCGTCGCGCGTCGCGAACGCGCTGCAGACCTACGTCGCCCGCCTGCGCCGGGTCCTGCATCCGCACGGCGGCGGGATCGAACGGCGGTCCGGCGGATACGTCATCCCGCTGCCCAGCCCCGACGCGCTCGATCTGCACCAGTTCACCGACCTGGTCGGCCAGGCCCGCGCGACCGCCGACGACGCCGAGGCCGCGCGGTTGTACGAGCGCGCCCTCGGCCGGTGGCAGGGCGACGCGTTGCTCGGGGTCGATTCGGCGTGGGCCGACAACGTCCGGCATTCCCTTGCCCGCCAGCGCACTGCCGCCGAACTCGACTACGCCGACCGGCAGCTGCGTCGCGGACAGCACGGCGCCGTTCTCGGTCTCCTCGCCCGGCGCGCGGACGAATACCCGCTAGACGAACGCATCGCCGCCGCTCTCATGCGCGCCCTCCACCACAGCGGCCGCACCGACGAAGCCCTCGCGCGTTACCAGCGCACCCGCACGATGCTCGTCGACGAACTCGGCGCCGACCCGTCGCCGCACCTGCGCGCGGTGCACGAGGAAATCCTCGCCGCCCAAGCTCCCGGCCCCGCGCCGCTGCGGGCGTGGGCCGCGCCGGTCCCCCAGCAACTCCCGTCCCCGCCGCCGCGATTCGCCGGTCGCGAAGACGAACTCCGGCACCTCGACACCCTCGCCGAACCACACGCCGCGGTGCCCGTCACCGTCCTGCACGGCGGTGGCGGAATGGGCAAAACCGCCCTCGCGCTGCACTGGGCCCACCGGCAAGCGACTGCGTTCCCGGACGGCCGCCTCTACGTCGACCTGCGCGGCTTCAGCCCGGACGGCGACCCGACCGCGCCCGACGTCGCGTTGCGGGGTTTTCTGCACGCGCTCGGCGTCACCGGCTCCGCCATCCCGGCCGAACCCGACGCGCAGACCGCGCTCTACCGCACCCTTCTCGCCGAAAGACGCGTCCTCGTCGTCCTCGACAACGCCCGCGACCCCAGCCAGATCACGCCGCTGCTGCCGGGCGAGCCGAGTTGCGCCGTCGTCGTGACCAGCCGCAACCGCATGACCAGCCTGACCACCACGCACGGCGCCACTCCGTTGGCGGTCCGGCCGCTGCCCGCGGCACACGCCCGAAGTGTCCTGATCGACCGGCTCGGCCCGGACTACCTCAACGCTGACCCCGAGGCTGCCGAACAACTCGTCACCCGCTGCGCCGGTTCTCCGCTGGCACTGGGAATCCTGGCCGCCCGCGCCGCCGAACACCCCGACTTCCCGTTGGCCGCACTGGCCGCCGAACTCACCGACGTGAGCGCGCTCGACGACGGCGATGCCAGCGTCGCCGCAGTTCTGTCGTGGTCCTTGCGCGCTCTCCCGCCGCAGCACGCCGAGGTGTTCGAATTGCTCGGGCTCGCTCCCGGACCGGACATCAGCGTCCGCGCGGCCGCCAACCTCACCGGCTTGCCCCCGAACGCCACCGCGGCGATTCTCCTTGCGCTGGAACGGGTTTCACTGGTGGAGCAGGACGCGCCCGGCCGCTACCGGATGCACGACCTGGTCCGCCTTTTCGCGAGGACCCACACCAGCCTTCCCGCCGAGGCGCGCACCGCGGCGCTGGTCCGCGTCATCGGCTACTACACCGGCACCGCGCTGGCCGGAAACCGCGTCCTGCATCCGCACGGCGTCCTCCCACCCGGCATCGACACCGGACACGATCATCCCTATCCGCATCCGCCGGCGAGCACCGGCGAAGCTCTCGACTGGTTCGACGCGGACCACGATTGCCTTCTCGACGCCCAGCGCATCGCCTCCGCACACGGGTGGCACGAACCCGCGTGGCAGATCGCCTTGGCGCTGACCGCCTATCACTACCGTCGCGGATTCCTGCACGAAGACCTCGCGGTCTGGCCCATCGCGGTGCAGGCCGCCGACGCGCTCGGGACTCCGGAAACCCGCGTCCTCGCGCACCGCCGCTACGGCCTGGCCTGCGCCCGCGGGGCCCGGCACGACGACGCCCTCGCCCATCTCGCCGAAGCGCTGGATCTGGCTGACCGCGGCGAGGACCAGCGCGTCCGGGCGATCATCGAACACGATCTCGCCCAAACCTGGGAACTGCACGGCGACCAGCGCGCCGCGCTCGAGCACGCCCAGCGCTCGCTGGAGCTGTTCCGCCCGCTCGGCAATCCGGTGTGGGAAGCGCAGGCCCAGAACGGCGTCGGCTGGTATCTCACCCTCCTCGGCCAGCACGAGCAGGCCCGGCCGCACTGCGAACGCGCGCTCCAGCTTTACCGGACTGCGAACCACCCGGCGGTGGCCGACGTCCTGGACAGCCTCGCGCACATCGCCCACCACACCGGCCGCCACATCGACGCCATCGAGCACTATCGCGAAGCACTTGCGCTGTACCGGGAATCCGGGAACACCTACCTGGAAGCCGACACCCTCGAACACCTCGGCCACACCCACCGCGCAATGGGCGACTCCGGCAAGGCGCGCTCGGTGTGGCAGCTGGCGCTCGATCTTTTCCGCGCCCAAGGCCGGTTCGCGGAGGTCAATGCGGTGGAAACGGCACTGGCTCGGCTCGATGCCGGAAAGACCCGGCCCGCGCCGCACTGAACGTGCGTCCCCTAGCGATCGCGCCGCAGCAGCGCGTGTCCGGTGAGTTTGCGGTCCGCCGCAAGCAAATACGCTACCGGCGATTTCGCCATCTGCTGCCGCCGTGCCTTCGTCTTCCCTGCCAGATAAGGCACTAGCGTCACCGCGACCGCGGCACCCGCTACCGCCAGCTGTCCGCCCGCCGCAGCGACGCTGCCGAGTACGGTGCCCGCCGCCGCGTTGAGGTCAATCTTCTGCACCAGTGTTCCCGCGGACGCCTCGATGCCCATGCCGCGCAACGCTTTGCGGAGTTCGTCCAGCTGCGGCCGGGTCCGGGTTTCGTACAACGCACACAGATGCGCCGCCGCCACTTCCAGGTTCTCCGCTTCCGCGGCGGCTTGCAGCTCCGGGCCGAGGCTCGCCACGTGCGCCTGGAACGCGGCGAGTTCGGCCCGGTGCTTTTCCCGGAAACTGATGAGCTTGTCCGCCGGCACCCGGTCCACATGGGACGGTTCGAGCACCGTCTCGAGCGCGATCTGCAGGTAGGCGCTGGAAACGTTCTCCACCGCCGGCACCGGAACGTGCTCGTCGAACACCAGCGACACCAACCGGTCCAGCGCACCGGTCGCGTGATGCATGCGCGGGTCGTCGGTGACCGGCGACAGCGCTTCGCGGTGGCTCATCGCGTCGGCCAGCACCGCGAGGTAGATGGAAGCCAGTTCCGGGTCGAGACCGACCCACTGTCCGTCCATCGGCACCGCGAGGCCGAGCCGGACCAGCCCGTCCCGGAGCCCACCGGTCATTTTCGCGCCCGGCCCGCCGACCGGGACCGCCGTCAGCACCTCGACCGGCGGCGGCCCCATCACCATGTGCTGGGTGATCGGCGGCGCATACCCTCGCCAGCCTGGCCCGCTCGGGTCTCCGTCGCACGACCGCGGCTCGTCCAGCCCGTAGCGGTCGAGCAGGCGGCCGGGGTCGGCGTCGAAGATCTCGCCGAACGACTCGGCGACGACGTTCAGCACGGCGGCGCTCGGCGCGGTCTCCACCAGGAAATCGGTCTCGCCGCGGAGACGGCGGACAAGGTCTCCGTCCCGGTCCGGCGCCGCGGGCGGGCGCATCCGGGCCAGCCGGTCCCAGGTCAGCAGCGCGAGCTTGAGCCAGTTGTCGTTCTGGAAGTGCGTCCACGGGTAGTACAGGCCGAACGACGGCATGCCTGCTCCTTCACCTGGATTCCGACATCCGGCAAGCTGGGTCCGTGCCCATGGAATCAGCGATCGACAACCACGCCAAGGCCCAGTTCGACTACTTCATCGACGAACACCGCGAAGCGCTCCAGCACTGTCTCGACGGACTCACCGAGGAGCAGGCCCGCCGGAGGCTCGTGCCGTCGAAGACCACGCTGCTCGGGCTGGTCAAACACGTGACCTTCGTGGAGAAGGCCTGGTTCGACGAGGCCGTCACCGGCCGTTCGCGCGCCGAAATCGGGATCCCGGAGACACCCGACGAATCATTCGTCCTCACCGACGACGACACCATCGCCTCCATCCAGCAAGCGCACCGCGAGGCGTGCGAAGCCGCCCGTGAAGCCACCGCGCCGCTCGAACTGACCGACATCCTCCCCGGCAACCGGCGCGGCCCGCTGCCGCTGCGGTTCGTCTACCTGCACGTACTGCGGGAACTCGCACAGCACTGCGGGCACGCGGACATCCTCCGCGAGCAGATCCTCGCGGAGGACGGCGCATCGGCTACTTCTTGACCGGATAAGCCTTCGGCGAGCCGTCCTGGTCGACGCCCGCCGCGGCGTACTTGCTGACCCAGTCCGGCACGAAGCCCACCTCGGTGGACAGGTCCTTGCCGGTCTTCGCGTCGAGGACGATCGGCTGCTTTCCGTTGGTGTAGCCGTACAGCGCGCCGTGCCAGGCGACGGTCAGGCCGCCCGGCGCGACGCGGTTCGCGGCCTGGTCCGGGAGGCTCCACAGTTTGGTCCCGGCCTTCGCGTCGTACGCGGTCAGCACGCCAGAGTCGGTGCAGGCGAGCACTGACTGCTCGTCGTACAGGCAGTCGCCGTAGGAATCGGGGCCGAGGTTCCGGGTGCCTTCCACGGAGAACTTCTCCGCGCCGGTCGCCGCGTCGAGGAACTTCAGGAAGGCGTGGCCGCTGCTGTACTCGTTGGCCTTCAGGACCACCATCGCCGGATCGGCGGGCAGGATCTCGACCGCGCTCGATTTGGCGGCGCCGACCCATTTCTGCTGGCCGGTGGCGATGTCGAGCGCGGTCGCCTGGACCATCGACTCGTTCTCGGCGACATTCGAGTCGACCCCGACGACGACGTCGCCGTTCACGCTGCCCGCGTCGTAGTCCTTGCGCACCCACAGCTGCTTCCCGGTCGCCGGGTCCAGCGCGACGGTGAGGTTGCCCTCCGACTGCGCGAAGCTGGCGATCACGGCCTTGCCGGTGGCCGCGACGACGTGCGTGACCGAACGGTCGCCGCTGATCCCGTACTGGTCGTCGGCGATCTTGGTGTTCGTCTGCCAGACCTTGGCCCCGGTCTGCGGATTCACCGCGATGACGGCGAGCGCGAGGTAGCCGGGCGTCGTGCCCTGCTCGGGCATCCGCAGCGGGACGGCTCCGACGGCGAGCTGGTCGGTGACGAGCGGCGGACGCGGTCCGCTCTGCTCGACGAACGGGCCCTTGTGCGCGTTCGGGTCGGCGGCCGGGCCCTCGATCCTGGTGTTCCACTTCTCGCGGCCGGTGAGGACGTCGACCGCGCTCAGCGATTCGGGGGCGATGATGTAGCCAGTGCGGTCGCGCAGCGTCATGAACTTCGACGTGACCGAGCCGCCCATGTTGGCCTGCAGCGCCGTGCGGGGCAGCGCGACGCCCTTGCTCGTGTCGAACGCCATCGGCGGATCGGCGGTGACCGCTTCCGGCTCTGCGGACGAGGCAGGCGGCTGCCCGGCCGGTCCGGCCTGGTCGGTGGGCAGGGCCGGGGCCGCCCCGCCGCCGCACGCGGCCGTGGCTGCCAGCACCCCCAGACAGGCCGCAGTGATCAACATTCGCCGCATCGGTGTCCCCATTCTCCCGAATGACTGCTCCATCCGGAGTCGTCCGGGAATTTAGCCGACGGAACAGCCGCTTGCGCACGAAATCACGCAAATGCGCCGAGAAAGGCGCCACCGGCCCGAGCGGACCCCCGGACGGGTGACGCACACCCACCCATCCGCGCCCGGTCCGGCTGCGAATGCCTGGCATGACCTCCCGTCTGCGGTTCCTTCCGGCAGCGCTGTGCGGCGTGCTCGCCCTGGTCTCGGCGCTGGCCGCCGGGCACCTGGCCGCATCGTTCGGCAACGTCAACGCCTCGCCGTACCTCGCGGTCGGCAACGGAGCCATCGACCTGACCCCGCTGCCGCTGAAAGATTTCGCGGTGCGGACCTTCGGCACCTACGACAAAGCCGTCCTGCTCGGCGGCATGGCGGCGGTGCTGGTGGTCGTCTCCGCAGCGGCGGGACTGCTGTCCCGGCGGAAGCCGTGGCCGGGTGTCACGATCATTGTCGCGTTTGGACTGATCGGCGGGGTCGCAGTCGCCGCACGGCCGGATCTGACCGCGGTCGCGTTGCTGGCTCCGCTGGCCAGTCTCGTCGTCGGGGTCGCGGTTTTCCTTCTGCTGCACCGAATCGCGGCGCGACAGCAGGCGATGGATTCGTCGCGCCGGTCGTTCTTGCTCGGCAGCGTCGGCACCGTCGTTGGGGCCGGAGTTCTCGGCGGTGCCGGGCAGGCGATCAGCGGAACGAGAGATGCCGCGGCGTCCCGGGAGGCGGTCGGGCCGCTCGTGCCCGCGGTTTCGGCTCCGCCCATTCCCGCCGACGCGGATTTCGCCAAACTCGGCACCCCGGCGTTCCTCACGCCCAACCGGAACTTCTACCGCGTCGACACCGCGTTGTCGGTTCCGCAGGTGCGTACCGAGGACTGGAGCCTGCGGATCCACGGGATGGTCGACCGGGAAATCCGGTACCACTACCGCGATCTCCGCGACCGGCCGCTGGTCGAGCGCACGGTGACGATGACGTGCGTGTCCAACGAGGTCGGCGGCGACTATGTGTCCACTTCGAACTTCGTCGGCGTCGATCTCGCGGATCTGCTGGCGGAAGCCGGGGTCCAGCCGGGCGCGGAGCAGCTGTTCTGCTCCAGTGTGGACGGTTGGACGTCCGGCACCCCGGTCGCGGCCGCGCTGGACCGTTCGCGCGGCGCGATGCTGGCGATCGGGATGAATCGCGAACCGCTGCCGCTGGAGCACGGTTTCCCCGCGCGCCTGGTCACTCCCGGGCTCTACGGGTACGTCTCGGCGGTCAAATGGGTGGTCGACATCGAGGTCACCACGTGGAAGGCCCGGCAGGCGTACTGGCTTCGCCGCGGCTGGGGCGAGCAGGCGCCGGTCAAGACCGAATCCCGGATCGACACGCCCAAGGGATTCGCCACCGTTCCGGCCGGGGCGGTGCGGATCGCCGGCGTCGCCTGGGCGCAGCACACCGGGATCGCCAAGGTGGAGACCAAAGTGGACGGCGGGCCCTGGCAGCCGGCCACCTTGTCCGCCGAGGTGAACCGGAACACCTGGCGGATGTGGTGGACCCAGATTTCCGTCAAGCCCGGCACGCACCAGGTTTTCGTGCGCGCGACCGACAACTCCGGCTACACCCAGACCGAAGCCCGCGCCGGAACCGTGCCCGACGGGGCGACCGGATGGCATTCCACGACTTTTATCGCTTCCTGACCAATCCGGTGCCGGCCCGGCGCCGAATCCCTGTCGAACAATCCACTGTGAACGGAGAATTGCCGTGAAGACCCTTCGCCTCGCCGGTATCGGCGCCGCTGCCGCCCTCGCCCTCACCGCGTGCGGCACCAGCACCGACAACAACGCCTCGGGAAGCTCCCCGTCGGCGATGCCCTCGTCGATGCCGTCCTCGGCGCCGATGTCCAGCAGCGACTCCGGTGTCACCACCAATGCCGACGTGTTCGGCCCGGCCTGCTCGAAGCTGCCGCAGGGCAGCGCGCCGGGTTCGCTCGACTCGATGGGCCCGCAGCCGGTCGCGTCCGCCGCCTCGACGAACCCGCTGCTCACGAAGCTGGTCGCGGCGGTCAAGGCCACCAACCTGGTCGACACCCTCAACAGCCAGCAGGCGATCACCGTCTTCGCCCCGGCCGACCCGGCGTTCAACGCGCTCGGCGACGCGAAATTCAAGGAGCTGGCGGCCAACCCGAACCAGCTCGCGCCGATCCTGCAGTACCACGTCGTCGGCAAGCGATACGACGCCAAGGGTCTCGAACAGGCTGGCACGGTCACCTCGCTGAACACCGCGGGCGGCCCGCTGAAGATCGAGGGTTCGGGCGAGAACATGACCGTCAACGGCGCGAAGATCCTGTGCGGCAACATCCCGACCAAGAACGCGACCGTGTTCGTCATCGACAAGGTGCTCACCCCGGGCACCAACAAGAACTGAAGCCACCGGGCCCGGCGCGCCTCCCCGGCGCCGGGCCCGGTTTCCACCTCTAGTTGAGCGAAGAAGCGACGTGCAGATCGACGTTCTTGGTCTCCGGGGCCATGAACGCGCTCACGATCGCGCCCAGCGCGGCGATCCCGGCGGCGATGTACATCGTGGCCGACAATCCGAGATTGGTGAGCGCCCACGGTGTCGCGAAGGTGCCGACTGCCGCGCCGATCCGGCTGATCCCGGTGCAGAGCCCCACCGCCGACGCGCGGACCTCCGTCGGGAACAGCTCGTTCGGGTAGATCCATTCCAGAATGGACGGTCCGCCGTTGAACACCGCGTACACCGCGAAGGCGAGCGCGATCAGCCACAACGCGGCGCCCGGTTGCAGACCGAGATAGAACAGTCCGGCCGCGGAAATCGCGAAGCCCCAGATCAGGACGGGACGGCGGCCGAGCCGGTCCACCAGCAGCAGCGCGGCGATATTGCCGACGAAGAAGAAGAAATTGATCAGGCCGTAGCCGAGGTGCGACAGGTTGCCGCCGCCGAGGTTGAACAGTTCGAGGATCTGCGGCCCGAAGGCGTAGATCGCGAACAACGGGACGACCGTGCACGTCCAGAAGATCGAGATGAACACGACCCGCTTGAGATATCCGCCGCGCCACAACGCGGACATCGGGGTTTTCGTTTCGGCTTCCGGGAGATCGTCCAGTGTGGCGTGCTCGCCGATCGTCGTGCGCAGCACCTCAAGCGCTTCCGCGTCGCGGCCCTTGCTGTGCAGCCAGCGCGGCGATTCCGGAATGCTGGTGCGGGCGATCACGATCAGCAGCGCGGGCACCGCCGACGACAGCAGCATCCACTTCCAGCCCTGGTCCACGTTCAGCAGGAAGAACCCGACGAACGCGGCGACGGTGGCCCCGACGAACCACATCGCGTTCAGCCCGCCGACCAGCCGCGCCCGCCACGCCTTCGGCGCGAATTCGGTGACCAGCGCGGTCGCGATCGGATAGTCCGCGCCCACCGCGATGCCGATCAGCAGCCGCAGCACGAACAATTGCGCGGCGTCGGCGACGAAGAACTGCAGGACCGAGCACACGATGATCGCGATCAGGTCGATCGTGTACATCAGCTTCCGGCCGATCCGGTCGGTGAGCGGGCCGAACACCGCTCCCCCGATGAACACGCCGACCAGCGCGGACGCGCCGATCAGTCCGGACCACAGCGAGTCCATCTGCCACTGCGGGCCGATCTGCACCAGCGCGATGCCGATGATGCTGAGGATGTAGCCGTCCAGGAACGGCCCGCCGGACGAGTAGAGCGCGAGCTTGCGGTGGAACCCGTTGAGCCGGGCCGAATCCAGGGTCGCCCGAACAGCGTTGTCCGGTGCGCGGTCAGTCTTCATGTCGGTTGGTCTCCTCGCTGCCGACCGCCGCCACGGCGTCGATCTCGATGCGTTTCGTCCCCCGGAACCCGGCGACCTGGACCGTAGTCCGCGGCGGCAGGTCGATGCCGGCGAAACGGTCGAGGTAGGCCTGGTGGTAGGCGTCGAACTCGCCGAGGTCGGCGAGGAACACCGTCAGTTTGAGCAGCGTGCGCAGGCTCCCTCCCGCGGCCCGCAAGGTGTCCTCGAGGTTGTCGAGGGCGACCCGCACCTGCTCGTCGATTCCTTCCGGGACGCTGCCGTCCCGCCGTGCCGGGACCTGCCCGCACGCCCAGATCACTCCGCCGAACACGGCGGCTCCGGCGTAGGGCCGCGGTCCGTGCGGATGCGCCACTAGCTCGCGCGAGGTCATCGGCCCTCCCGGTGGTCCGGAATCAGGAACCCGCACGCGATCGAGTACGCGAGAGTCCACAATGGAGTTTTCACGGACACGCCATGGGCGACCGCTTCGCGATGCCGCTGTTTCCGTTCCGCCGCAGTGGAAATCACCTGCGCGTCCGGCACCTCGGCCAGCGGGCGGATCACCAATCCCGCGACCGGCGGACGTGGTTCGGCAGCGGCCGGAAGCCGCAGCAGATCCCCGCTGGGCGTGACGACTGTGCGGTGCCCACCGTCCGAAAGGGACAGTATCCGCCCGGCCCGTTCGGCGATGTCCAAAGCAGCCCAGTCCAGTACCGGACTGGCAGCCATTCCGGGCACGACCAACGTGCCCACCACGGCGGCCGTTTCGCAGGCGGGCACGAAAGCCTGCAGCGGGCCGCGCGAAGCCGGGTCGTGCGCCACGGCGTACCCGTCGCAATGTTCCAGCCGGAGGCCGACCCGTCCGGCCGGGATCCGGGCCGTCTCGATGGTCAAGGCGTCGAGCCCGGCGGCCTCGTGGATTTCCGCGGTCGCGATGACCTCGGCCAGGTAGTCCGCCTCGCCGCTGCTCAGCCCCGAAGCCCGCAAGGCGCGCAGCGAAACCTCGTGGATCTCCCGGACCGAAACCCGGGTCTGCACGGTTTCGGCCGCCGAGACGCGCTCGGCCTTCGCCGCGGTCATTGCCCGGCTCCGGGGAAGACCGTGTCGAACAGCCGGAGCCAGTTGCCGCCCAGCACCTGCGCCACGACGGTCTCGTCCAAGCCCACTTCCAGCAATCCTTCGGTGAGCACCGGGAAATCGGCCGGCCCGCCGAACCAGTTCAGCCACACCGGCCACTGCGGCTCCACCGGCACCGCCGACGCGGGCCGCCACCGGCCGTTGCGCAGCCAGGCGACGTAGTCCTGCGACCAGTTCCGCGTGCAGTCGCTGCCGAGCGCGACGTGGTCCGGCCCGATCCGCTCGACCAGCCCCGCGACCATCTCGCAGAACTGCCGCCGGGTCGTCTTCTCGCCGCCGATCACGTTGGGGTACAGGCAACAGCCGAGCACGCCGCCGCGCGCGGCGAGCGCGTCGATGACGTCGTCCGGTTTGTTGCGCGGCGAATCCGCGAAGGACAGCGGGTTCGCGTGCGTGATCGCGACCGGCCCGGCCGAAGCGTCGATCGCGTCGCGGCTCGTGCGGTTCCCGACGTGCGACAGGTCGACCAGCATCCCGACGCGGTTCATTTCCGCGACGATGAACCGGCCGTACGCGGTGAGCCCGGAATCGTGCTCGTCGTAGCAGGCGCCGCCGACGAGGTTCTGGATGTTGTAGGTCAGCTGCGCGATGCGCACGCCGAGCCGGTGGAAGACCTCGACCATCCGGTAGTCGTCGCCGAACGGCGAGGTGTTCTGGAAGCCGAGCAGCACGGCGAGCCTGCCGTCGCGCTTCGCCTGCCGGATGTCGTCGGCGTTCCCGGCGAGGACGACCAGATCGGCGTTGTCCCGCGCGAGTTCGTACCAGTCCGCGACCGCGCGCAGCGTTTCCTGCGGGCCTTCCCAGACCGCGCAGGTCGCGTTCACCCCGGTGACGCCGCCCGCTTTCAGTTCCTCCAGGACTTTGCGGTCCCAGTTGTTGATCTGCAATCCGTCGACGACAGTGAGGTCGCCGTGCTCCAGGGGGTCCACTCAGGACTCCTTTCCGGGCTTGCGGGTGAACAGCCAGTCGTCGTCCACTCCGGACTCGACGTCGCGCGCCCGGGGCGCGCCGGAGAACAGCGTGACGCGCAACCAGTCGGTCGACTGCGGGCTGTAGTTCTCCATGCCGTAGAGGGCGAGCTGGAATCGCTGCAGGTGCAGCGGGAGGAAATCGTCGGCGAGCAGGTTCGCGCGGACCTCGCCGTAGCGGAGCCCGGCGACCGACTGCACACGCGCGACAATGCCCCGATGCCACGGGAATTCCAGCAGGAACTCCGCGACCGAACGGCCCGCGTCGGCGGCGGCCAGGTCGTGCCGGAGGGCGTGCACGGCGCGGGCGATGTCGATCGGATGCTCCATCGATTCGCCCGGGTCCTGGCCGCGATTGCCGCGCCGGGGTTCTTCGTTGTCCTCAGCGGAGAACCAGAACCTCGCTTGCTCGTTCGGGTCGGCGAAGTCGAACTCGCGGGTCCAGTCGTACCGGTCGGCGAGCAGGTCGCGCAGTTCGCCGCAGGACTGGGCGAGGTCGACGCGCCGCCGTTGGTCGCAGGTCAGCAGATGCTCGATCTCCGAGTCGAGCGAGTCGTCCAGTTCGACCAGAACAGTGTGCAGCACAGCCCGGGCCTCGGCGCCGAACTCCGCGGCCCGGTCGTCGAGGTCCCGCCACCCGAAGCCGCCCGCGGGGAATTCGCTGAGCAGCGAGGCGATTCCAGCGAGTCGTTCAGCCAGTTCGGGGCCGGTCAGGTACGGCGCGGTCGTCAGGGTGTCGCGTTCGGCGAAGTACCGGCGGGCGCGGTCGAGCAGTTCGCTCGCCCGCCGGACCGCACTGGCGTCCGCCTCGGCGTCGAGGGCATGGGCCAGCGGGAGTTCCCGTGCCGAGCACCAGGCGTCGAGGATGTGCGGATGGTTCACCACGAACGGGACCATGCCGAGTCCGGTCGCGTTCCCGAGGCCGAGATACCGCCGCCAATCGCCGGAAAGCTTTGCCGCGGCAGGGTTTCGGCGGACGGCGCAATGCTCGACCAGGTCGTAGCTGAACTCGCGCAGCAGCCACGCGGCCAGCATTTGCGCGCGGTAGGGCACCTGCAGCGGCGGGATTTCGGCAAGCCGGTCGAAGTCGGCGAGACCGAACTTACCGTTGCTGTAGAAGGCAGTGCTGCGCAGGATGTAGCAGTTGTCGCCCATCGTGGCGCAGTCGGGCTGTTCACCAGCGGCCAGTTGAGCTGCGACGTACTCGAAGAACCGTTCGCTCCGGTTCGCCCGAGTCCACACCAGCGTCGCGGCGTCGGCGCGGCCAGCTTCCTGCCGTGGTACTTCACGGCGCAGCTCTGCCATCCGCGTGTCCGAAACTGGACCCTCCACCAGTGCGGCAGTGACATCCCACCGCTTCGCGATCACGCGGTCAGTGCGCTCGTTTTCCTGCAGTACCGTGGAAAACACCGTGAAGTGCAGCGGAGTGCCGCCCGCATCGATCCGGTACACCGCCTCGCCGTGACCGCTGTCGTCGAACTCCCACCGGGTGCGGGACACTGCCCAGCGTTCCCGAGCGGCCTGCCGGAGGAACGACCGCGCGAAGCTGTGCCGGGTGTAGCGGGCAGCGCCCAGTTCCGCCGGGGCGAGCGCGGTGTCCGCGGGCCGGGTCACGATTGTTCCCGGGCGCGGACGTCCGCAGGTACGCGGTTTTGGTCCAGGTGAAGAACTCCGCGGCGGATTCGCCGTTCTGCTCGCGGGGCGCGGGGAACGACGAGTCCTTGAGACCGCCGAACGGCGCGTGCACCTCGGACCCGGTGTTCGGTGCGTTGACCTTCACGATGCCCGCGTCCAGGTCGCGCAGGCACTGCCGCACCGCGCGCTCGTCGTCGGTGAACACCGCCGCGGTGAGCCCGAACCGGGTGCCGTTCGCGAGCCGGATCGCCTCGTCCAGGTCGGCGGCGCGCAGCACGGTGGCGACCGGGCCGAACACTTCCTCCTGGCTGATCGTCAGTTCGGGCGTCCCGGCCAGCAGGGTCGGTGCGACGAACGCCCCGCCCTGCGGGCAGTCCGCGCGGGCCAGCACCGTCGCGCCCTCGTCGACCGCCTGCTGGATCGCGCCCTCGACCTCTTCCGCCGCCCGGGCGGACACCAACGGCCCGATCTCGACTCCCGGCGTCGTGCCCGAGCCGACCACGAGGCCCTTGACCCGCGCGGACAGCTCGGCAACCAGCCGGTCGTAGGCGTCCCCGACCGCGATGATCCGGCGGGCGGCCGTGCACTTCTGCCCGGTCCCGCTCATCGACGCGGTGACCAGCGCCGCGGCGGCCTGGGCCGGGTCAGCGTCGGGCAGGACGATCGCCGCGCTGTGCCCGCCGAGTTCGAGCTGTACCTTCGCCCCGCGCGGCACGACGGCAGCCTGGATCGCCCGGCCCACCGGCACCGACCCGGTGAAGGTGACGCCGGACAGCTCCGGCCGTTCCACCAGCTCGGCGCCCAGCGATCCGGGCGCGAGCAGCAGGTTGAGCACGCCGTCCGGCACCCCGGCCTCGATCAGGATCTCGGCGAACGCGACCGCCAGCGCGACCGTGTCGCTGGCCGGCTTCCACACCACGGAGTTGCCCCACAGCAGCGCGGGCGCGAGCTTCCACGCCGGGATCTGCACCGGGAAGTTCCACGGCGTGATCACGCCGACGACACCCAGCGGACGGCGCACGGTCCGCACGACCTCGTCCGGGTTGCCGGAGGGGTAGAGCACGCCGTCGGCGCTGCGCGCCCGGCCCGCGTGATAGTGCAGCGTCTCGACTGAGGCGGCCACCTCGCCGCGCGACTCCGCCAGCGTCTTGCCCTGTTCGCGGGTCATCAACGCGGCCACCGATTCGGCGCGCTGGGCGAGCAGTTCCGCCGCCCGCCGCAGCACGAGACCGCGCGCGATGGTGCCCTGGCGATCCCACCCCGGCTGCGCCGCGACCGCCGCGCGCACCGCCTCGTCCAGCAGTTCCGGACCGGCCGTCCGGTACTCGGCCACGATCTGCGCGGGATCCGCCGGGTCGACACTCCGCGCGACCGGTCCGTCGCCGGGAACCCACCGTCCCGCTACGAAGTGCTGCAACGACAATGCGTGATCCACGGGTGCTCCTCGACGTTCGCGACGGTGCTTGTCGTCCATGACGCTAAGTCGCGCGGAACACAGAGTGAAGTATCTATTGCCTACTCACTGATAAGGAACCATTATCAGCGGCGTGGAACTCCGCCAGCTTCGCTACTTCGTCGCGGTCGCCGAAGAACGCAGCTTTCGCCGCGCCGCCGAACGGCTGCACCTCGCCCAGCCCGCGCTCAGCCAGCAGATCGCGAAGCTGGAGAAGGAGCTGTCCGTACGGCTGCTCCTGCGGACGACCCGCAGCGTCGAGCTGACCGAACCGGGCCGTGTGCTGCTGACCGAAGGCCGTCGGGTGCTCGCGGACAGCCAGCACGCCCTCACCGCCGTCGCACACGCCGCACGGGGCGAACTCGGACTGCTGCGGATCGGGTTCGTCAGCTCGGCGGCGCTCGAAATCGTGCCCGCCACGGTGCTGGAAATGCGTCGGCAATGGCCGAACGTCCGATTTGAACTGACCGAATCGACTACGGACGCGCAGATCGCCGCGCTCGGGGACGGTCAGCTGGATGTCGGCATCGCGCGCGAGGTCGGCGAAGCCGCCGGACTCACCGTGCACCCGCTGGGACGCGAACGGCTGATCGTGGCAGTGTCCGAGACGCATCCGTTGGCGGACAAGGAAACCGTCGAGATGGCGGAACTGGCCGACGAGCCTTTCCTCGCCTTCCCGCGCACGCGCGTCTCGCGGCTGCACGACCACATCGAGACGCTGTGCCTGCGCGCCGGATTCCGGATGCGCGTGGTCCAGGAAGCCGTCCAATTCCCGACCATGCTCGGCCTCGTCGCCGCCGACACCGGCATCGCGATCGTGCCGAACGCCTTGCGCGCCTTGCAACTGCCCGGACTGCGCTACCTCACCCTCACCGACCCCGGCGCGCTCTCCACCGTCTCAGCGATCTCGCGCACCGACCACGAGAACAACCCCGTGGTCGACCGTTTCCTCAGCGTCGCACGTGCCGGATGATGACGCGGTGGACCTCGAATCGCACCGCGGCGAACTGACCGCCTACTGCTACCGGATGGCCGGCTCGTTCCACGAGGCCGAGGATCTGGTGCAGGAAACGCTGCTGCGCGCGTGGAAAGCCCGCGACCGCTACGACCCGGCCCGCGCTTCGGTCCGGACCTGGCTGTACCGGATCGCGACGAACGTCTGCCTGACCGCGTTGGAAGGCCGGGCCCGGCGCCCGTTGCCGTCCGGTCTCGGCGCCGCCAGCGACGATCCGGGCGCGCCGCTGCAACCGGCGACGGACATCCCGTGGCTGCAGCCGTTCCCCGACGCCCGCTGCGATGCCGACACCCGCGCCGGGCTGCGGCTGGCGTGGGTCGCCGCGACCCAGGTCCTCCCGGCGCGGCAACGGGCGGTCGTCGTGCTCCGGTCGGTGCTCGAGTTCAGCGCGGCCGAGGTCGCCACCCAGCTGGAGACGACCGTTCCGGCGGTCAACAGCGCACTGCAACGAGCCCGCGCCGCGCTCGCCGACGCGGGCGCGATGGACGAGATCGCCGAACCGGACGACGCGGAAACCCAGGCCGTGATCGACCGGTACGCGCAAGCTTTCGAGGCCGCCGACGTCGAGGCGCTCGTCCGGCTGCTCACCGACGACGCGATCCTGGAAATGCCGCCGGTCCCGCTCTGGTTCCGAGGCAGCGGCGACTACGGCCGGTTCATGCACCGGGTCTTCGAAATGCGCGGCGTCGGCTGGACCGTCCGCGGCCTCACCGCCAACGGGCAGCCCGCGCTCGCCGCCTACACCCCCGACGGCCAGTTGCACACTCTCCAGGTCTTCACCGTGGCCGGCGGGCGGATTTCGCACAACGCCGTGTTCGCCGATCCGCGCGTTTTCCAGGCGTTCGACCTGCCGGCGAAGATTTTTTGAGATTCGCCGATGAGTTCGGCCGGGGCCGCCGGTAAGTACTGGCGACACCGATTGAAGGGATCTCCGCCATGAGCGTCATCGTCATCGCCTTCACCACCCTCGACGGCATTTCGTCCGACCCGGACGCCTCCTCCGGTGCCCCGGACGCCGGCTGGGCTTTCCGGCACGGCCCGGAGTCCGTCGCGGGCGACAAATTCCGCCTCGGCGCCACGCTGGACGACGGGGTCCTGCTGCTCGGGCGCAAGACCTGGGAGCTGTTCTCGCACCTGTGGCCGCACCGCGACGACCCGTTCTCGCAGCGGATGAACGCCGTGCCCAAACTGGTCGCCACCAGCACGCTGACCGACACCAGCGCGTGGCAGAACTCGTCGGTCCTCGACGGCGACCTGGTCGACGCGGTGAAACGGGAAGAGCGGGACGTCGTCGTCACCGGCAGCCTGAGCGTGGTGCACACGCTGATGGCTGCGGACCTCGTCGACGAGTACCGGCTGCTGACCTTCCCCACCATTTTGGGCCACGGCACCCGCCTTTTCCCGGACGGCACCGGACCCGCGCACCTGGAGTGCGTGTCGGTGGAACGCGTTGGCGCGGCGACGCTTTCGCGGTACGTGCGGGAAAATTCGGTGGAGAGTTCCGGGCAGTAGGCCCTAGCGTCAGGGCAATGTTGCTGGTTGTCTCGGGCGCGTCCTGCGTCGGCAAAACCACCGCTCGCTTGCACGCGCGGCATCTGCTCGACGACACGTACGAGACCGCCGAACTGAGCACGCTGGGCCCGATCCCGGCCGTGCCGACCGTCGCGTGGCGGCAGGAGCAGGTGGAAATCGCGGTGCAGCGCGCGATCGCGCTCGAAGCCGAAGGCAGGCACCTGCTGCTGGCAGGCGATCCGATACCGGTCGGCGAAGCACTGGCGGCGCCGAGCGCGGACCGGATCGACATCGCTGGCTGCCTGCTCGACCTCAGCGACGAGGCCCACCTGGCTCGGCTCGCCCGCCGCGGCGAGCCGAGCCCCGCGAACCAAGCATTCGCGGCGTGGCTGCGCGCGCACGCTCACAACCCGGGTCATCTCCCGGAAGCCGTCACGACGGACGCCTGGCCGGAGATGCGCTGGGACCGCTGGGTCGGGCGCGTGCCGGGCCCGGACTGGGCGATGACCGTGATCGACACGTCCTCCCTCGGCCCGGCGGAGGTCGGCGAGGCGGTCGCGGACTGGTGCCGCCGCGCCGTGGCGGGCGAGGCCCGGGTCTTCCGCTCCGGCTGGTTCGCCCGCTGACTGTCCGCGAACCCAGGTCGTCGCTCAGTCCGCGTAGCCGTGCTGATGCGCGTAACGCACCGCCTGCGCCCGGGTCCCGCAGCCGGTCTTCGCGAAGATCCGGTTCACATGGGTCTTCACCGTCGCCTCGCTGACCTGCAGTTCCCGCGCGATCTCCCGGTTCCCCCGGCCCGCCGCGACCAGCTTCAGCACGTCCACCTCGCGCGCCGTCAGCCCGTCCTCCGGCGGTGCGGCCGGGCGCCGGGCCGCGGCCAGCAACGTCCGCTGCACCGACAGGTCCATCACGGTCTGCCCGGCCGCCGCCGCATGAATGGCGCGGCCGATCTCGTCGCCGTTCGCCGCCTTGGTCACGTAGCCGACCGCGCCCGCGTCCAGTGCGCGCACGATCGACGCGCTGTCCGCGTAGGTCGTGAGCACCACGACCCGGGTGCCCGGCAGGTCCGCGACGATCCGCCGGGTCGCCGCCGCCCCGTCGCAGCGCGGGAGGTCCAGGTCCATCAGCACGACGTCCGGTTGCAGTCGCAGGGTCTCCTCGATCGCCGCGATCCCGTCGCCCGCCTGTCCGACGACCTCGATCTCCGGCAGCAACCCGACCAGCAGCACCAGACCCTCCCGCACCGCGGGCTGGTCCTCGGCCACGAGCACGCGCACGATCGTCATGCCGGGATCCTCACCGACAACCGCCAGCCCGCGCCATCCGGGCCCGCGGTCACCTCGCCGCCGACCAGCTCCGCGCGCTCGCGCAGACCGGTCAGCCCGTATCCGGCCCCGGGCAGGCCGCTGCCGGATCCCGTCCGGTTGACCACCGTCATCGTCACTTCGCCGTCCAGATAGGACAGTTCGACCGACACCGGCGCACCCGCCGCGTGCTTGCGCGCATTGGACAGTCCTTCTTGGACAGTGCGGTACAGCAGCAGGGTGACGTCCGCGGGGAGTTCGCGCGGTTCGCCGGTCACCTGTATCGACGCGTTGTCCGGCAGCGAGCCGAACAACTCCGGCAACGCCATCGGATCGCCGCGCAACGCGTGCACCGCCCGCCGCGTCTCGATCAGTCCTTCCTGCGCCAGCTGCCCGGCTTTCTGCACGCACGCGGCGAGTTTTTCGTCCGGGGACGGCAACTCGGCCACCAACCGCGCCGCGGCCTGCAAATGCAGCGAAAGCGCCGAGAGCGAATGCGCCTGGATGTCGTGGACCTCCCTGGCCAGCCGGGCGCGTTCCTCCAGCGTCGCGCCCCGGGCGACGGCCTCCTGGGTGAGCCGCGTCTGGTCCAGCAGGTCCCTGGCCTGCCGAGCCTGCACCCGGTACTGCCGCCGGTTGAGCCCGAGCAGCACCACCACGGCCACCGCGAGCGCGTTCCCCGCCACGAGCTCGCCCGGCTGCCCGGCGAGGCATCCGCCGACAGCGGCTGCGACCCCCACGACCGCAGCCACCGTGATGATCTCCGCCGGGGTGATCGCGGCCAGCGAGGACAACACGAGCAAGGACAGGCAGACCAGCGACGGTCCGGTGAGACTCGGGTCCGCGACCGCCACGACCGTGCCGAACAGCGCGGCCAGCGAAAGCAGCACGACCGCCGCCCGCGGCCAGCGAAGGTCCAGCGCCCCGAACGCCAGGCCGCTCGCCACAGAAGCGGACAGCGGCACCCACTCCCACTCCGCCAGGGGCTGCGCGGTGACGAGAATCGCGACGAACGCGACCGGCGTGAGCAGCCGCATCAGGACCAGCGGCAGCCGAGTCATCGCGTCCCTCCCCTTGGGCTTCTTCGCTGCTCAGCGTAGTCAGGCCCGCACCGGCTGCCCATCGCGGACGGCTTCGAGCTGCCGGGACCGCCACAGCACCCCGCCGGCCCGCACCGCGACCATCGCCAGCGCCATCAGCACGAAGAACAGGCCGACACCGTCCTTGTCCAGATGCGCGCTGACCAGGAATTCGCCGACCTTCACCGCGAACGGGCGCACGTTCTCCACCGCCCACACGAACACCAGCCGCCCGCCCAGCACGGCGAGCCAGATCAGCAGGTACGGCCAGCCCGCCCAGGTCTGCACGCGCCCGGTGTCCGGGCTGCGCTCCACCCGCGTGGTCGCGATCAGCCCCGCGCCGGCGACCCCGCCGACGACAGCCCCGGCCAGGCCGGCCGTCAGGTTCGGCGCGGTGAGCGAGATGCCGCCGGTGAAGTACAGGACCCCGATGACGGTGCACGAAACGAACGGCATGATGCCCATGAGCAGGTTGTGCCGATGGCGGCCCACCTGGGTGAAAAGAACGAGGGCGAGCAGGATCCCGCCCATGATGAGAGCGTCAGTCATCACGGCCTTCTTCCGGAGTCGGGCGGGCCGGAACACCCGCGTTCCCGACGCTAGGGAGCGGAGCCCGCAGAATCGTCCAACCATCGACCGAATCCGGGTGGACGTGACGTACACCCGGAATGCCGGGCCCGGCCGGCCCCCGCCGGTACACTGTGGAGCGTCAGCGGCCGAAGACGGCTGGGCGCGACCAAAAGCCGTGGAGCCTCACGAACGATGATTACCGCACTGCTGGTCCTCTCGACCGCGGTTCTGCTGCGCGCGCTCGCGGCCAAACGACTCGACCGGTGGAACATCGCCGCGCCCGTGCTGATGGTGCTGTGCGGGGCCGCGACCGCGTTGTTCGCGAGTCCGGCGAAACTGCTCGACGTCTTCGACACCGAAATCGCGCAGCACGTCGCCGAACTCATTCTCGCGATGCTGCTTTTCGTCGACGCCACCGAGGTGCGCGGCGGACGGCTGTGGGGACACGCGCCGGGCCTCGTCGCACGGGTGCTGTTCTTCGCGCTGCCACTGAGCCTCGGCCTGGCCATGCTGGCCGGCTGGGCGTTCTTCCCGGGTCTGTCGTGGCCGTTGCTGCTGATCGTCGCGTGCATCGTCATCCCGAGCGATTTCGCCGCCGCGGAACGCGTCGTGCGCGACCGAACCCTGACGCCGCAAGTGCGCAGCGTGCTGAATGTCGAAAGCGGTTACAACGACGGATTGGTCTCGCCGCTGTTCCTTTTCGCGCTGATTCTCGCGCGCAGCGACAATACGGCGAATACCGCCGGAAAAGCGCTCGCGACCGCTTTGCCGTTCGCGATCAAAGCCATTGTCGCCGGAGCCGTCGTCGGCACGGCGATCGGCATCCTGCTGTTCCTCGCCGTCCGCGCCGGCTGGACTTCCGGACAGGGACGGCGCATCGCCCTCCTCACGACTCCCCTGCTGACCTACGCGGCGACAGTCGCCATCGACGGCAACGGATTCGTCGCCTGTTTCGTCAGCGGGATCGCCTTCCGCTACGTCTACCGCGCCTTCGCCGCACGGCACCTCCGCATCTCGGACAGCCACGCCCGCGAGCACTTCGCCCGGCCGTCGGAGGACCTGCAACTGCTCGAAGAGGTCACCGGGATCCTGACCATGGCGATGTGGTTCGTCGTCGGCGGCGCCGCGGTCGTCGTGGCGTCCCTCGGCATCGCGTGGCAGCCGGTCGTGTTCTGCCTGCTCGCGCTGACCGTCCTGCGGATCGTCCCGGTGATGCTGTCCCTGAGCCGGACCCGGATGCCGCACCGGGACCGGTTCCTCGTCGGCGCGCTCGGCCCGCGCGGCACGACGTCGGTCGTCTTCGGACTGCTGGCGATCAACGGCCTGACCGGCGAGGAGAGCGACCTCGTCCTGACCCTGACAGTGGTCTGCGTCCTCGGCAGCGTCGTCCTGCACGGGCTCGGCTCGACGCCGCTCATCGCCCGCCTGATGACCCCGCGGACGCACCGTCAGTCTCAGTAGCAGGTACGCACAGTGACCAGTCGGCAGACTGAGAATCCCTAGGCAGTACACAGGTTTCGCGGAAATTCTCCCCCGCGCGGGTGGTCTCTGGACGATTCATGTAGCGTTCCGTGACCGCCGACAGAGTAAGGGTCAAGCGCGACGCACCACGTCGCAGTTCCGCGCAGAGGACCCCCGCTCATGTCCGCACCCACGCTCGCCGAACCACGAACCGGACGGCACCGTTCCGGCAGCGTGCGCGTCGTCGCCGTCATCCCCGCGCACGACGAAGAAGCCCAGATCGCACACACCGTCGCCGCACTGCGCGGACAGGACCGGAGCGTCGACGAGGTTTTCGTCGTCACCGACAACTGCACCGACAACACCGCCGCGGTAGCTTCGATCGCCGGCGCCCGGGTGCGACCGTCCACAAACAACACGCACAAGAAGGCCGGCGCCCTCAACCAGCTGCTCGCCTGGCTGCTGCCGCGCCTGGACGAGGACGACGTGATCCTCGTCCAAGACGCCGATTCCACTTTGGACCCGCAGTTCGTCAGCACCGCACTGCACCACCTCGACCACGGATACGGCGGCGTAGGCGGAGTCTTCCGCGGCGGCCCAGGCGGCGGTTTCGTCGGACACCTCCAGCGCAACGAATACGCCCGCGACGTGCACCGGCTGCGCGGAAAATGCCTGGTGCTGACCGGAACCGCGGCGATGTTCCGGGTCCGCACCCTCCGCGAGGTCTCCGCTGCCCGGCTCGCCGAACGGTTGCCCGCGGGCGACGGCCGCGGCGGGATCTACGACACCACCGTGCTCACCGAGGACAACGAACTCACTTTCGCCCTGCTGCACCTCGGCCACCGGGTGATCTCGCCCAGCGCGTGCACGCTGGAAACCGAGGTCATGACCAGCTGGAGTGCACTGTGGACACAACGCCTGCGGTGGAAGCGCGGCGCGGTGGAGAACTGTGTCCAATATGGACTGACCCGCGTCACGTGGCGGTACTGGGGCAGGCAGCTGATGACGATCGCGGGCGTGCTGGTCAGCGCGGTCTACCTGACCGCCCTCGCGATCGCCCTGTTCCACGGCGGCCTGCACCTCAACCCGTGGTGGCTCGGCATCTCGGCGATCTTCGTGGTGGAGCGGGTAGTGACCGTGCGCTACCGCGGCTGGCGCCGGATGCTGCTCGCCGCGTCGATGTACGAGCTGGTGCTCGACTATTTCCTGCAAGCCTGCCATCTCAAGGCATACGCGGACGCGCTCCTGCGCACCCGCAAGAACTGGTGAACACCCGGACGGAAGAGGGAACCCCCATGTACCAGAAAATCGGCGCGGCCTCGGCCGCGGGAATGACCGGCGGACTCGCGTTCACCGGAGTGAACGTCCTGTGGCTGCTGCTGGCGGGATTCGCTTTGCTGGCAGCGGGAACGGCCATGCTGCGGATCCTGCCGAAGGTCCGCAACCAGGACCGGTGACCGGCCGCGGACAGCGATTTCTGTTCCGCGTGCACCAGGCCGCGCTGGGCGAGCATGTCGCCGCGATCTGGGGCTGGGACGACGAAAACCAGCGCCGTTACCACGACCGCGCCTTCTCTCCTCGCATGTGGCAGATGATCACGGTCGACGGCGCGGGCCTGCTCCGCTGGCTGATCGACGTCGCGGCGGAGCGGAAACAGCCGCTGGTGCTCGAAGTCCTCGAGGTCAACCCCCGGGCACACGCGTTCTATCTGCGGCACGGTTTCCGCGAAACCGGCAGGCGCGGACGGAAAATCCTCCTGGCCCGACACCCGGACCAGGAGGATTGACCGAGCTGTCCGGCGTCAGCCCGCATCCGTCACCGTCCCCGTGACGTCCACGTCCGGGCCGGATTCCCTCGGCTCGCCCGTCACCTGCAGTAGCACGTGCTTCGCCGGGTCCGCCCCGTCGTGCCGCACAGTCGGGATCGTCAGCTCACCGCTCGTCTTCCCCGCCGGAATCTGCACCACCGCCGTCAACCCGGTCTCCGACAACGGCTGCTTCTTCGCCGGATCGAGGCCGTGCTCGATCAGCCACTCCGGATCGACGTCCGAGGTCATCAGTTCCGGCCCGGTCTTCGGCGCCTTCACCTGCCCGAGCACGCTGACGTCCGAATCGGCCACTGTGGACAGCCGGACCGGCCACGTCAGCGCACTGCCCTCCACCGCGGACGCCTCGGACTGCCCGACGCTGATCTTCGGAGCCGGGTCATCGTTCTCGACGTTCAGCGAGCCCTCCGCCGACCCGATCACCGTGCCGCGGGTGGCCTGCACCTCGGCCAGCATCCGGTACGGCCAACTCCACCGGGTATTCCCGGCGAGCGTCACGGGCAGGTCGAGCGTGTGCTGTCCCGGCGCGAGTGCGACCGCTTGATAGGTCCACTTCACCGACATCGGCGAGACCGTGTCCGCCCGGAAGACGCGCAGCGAACCGCCGCCGTCGCCGGTCACGGTGACCGGGATCTGGTACGTCTTCGAGCCGGAATCGCCTTCCTTGACCGTCATCGAACCGAGGTCGATCCGGGTCAGCGGGGCCGGATTCGGGTCGGGCAGACCGGGACGCCAGGCGTACGCGTCCAGCAGCCACGCCTCGCCGCCCGCTGTCCGCGGCGTCAGCTCCAGGCTGGCCACCTCCAGCTGCGGCGGCAGCGGCACCCGGACTTCCTGGCCCCAGAAGGATTTCGTGCGTTCGTTCCCGGCCAGTCCGGCCACCGTCACCGCACCCAGTTTCGTGCGTTTGCCCCGCGTGTCGAAGACCGCGACGTCGAACGACTCGGCCGGGACGTTCTCCGGCGCGATGAGCCGCATCGCCAGCGCCCGCGCGCCGTTCGGCGAAACCGGTTGCGGCAGCTGGATTTTCGCCGGAACCCCGGCCGTCGCCGAGCGCACGTGCACGGCGGTCCGCGACGGATCGGGAGCATCGTCCAGCCCGACGAAGTGCGGCGATTTGGACGCGCCGGAGTCGACGAGGCACCGCCGGTCCGGACCCAGTTGCTGGCAGATGTCGCCGCTCCCGGTGACCTTGGTCGACGAATCCGGGACCAGCACCGGGGTCCGCGCACCGCCGAGAGCGTGCGCCAGCACGTGCGCCGGATCGGCGGACGGCGCGCGTACGCCGGAACCGTCCAGCAGCGGCTCCATGCGCAGATCGTGCTTCTGGAACAGGTGCGCCGCAGCGGCGACATAGGTCGCGCCGACCGCTCGCTGCTGCGCGTCCGTCAGCCTCGCGGGCATGCCGGGCGAGCAGTACGGATCCGGCTGCGGGGAAAAGAAATCGTCCTGCGCCGGAGCCACCGCGACGCCAGGCGTCCATTCCGAGTTGAAGTAGTTGTGGTTGGCGCCCGAGATGTACAGCGCGCTGTGCAGAGCCGTGCCCTGGCTGACGCCGCGCGTACCGTCGACGTATTGCTGCCCCTGAAGACTCGAAACGTCGCCGTCGCAGGAGGGCAGGAAGGTGACCGACGGGACGTCCGGCACCGGGTTGAACCCGAACACGGTCGGTGCGATGAGCACGTCGCCGCGGATCTTCCACCGGACCGGACCGGAGAACCCGGTGTCGCCCGGCGGCGGATACAGACTGTCCATCGCCGCGCGGTTGACGCCCTCGCCGCCGCGGGAATGCCCCACCAGCACCACATTCGACAGATCCGCGGCCGGCGAATCGCGGACGATCTGCGGTGCGGTCGCGCGGTCGATGCCGGACCAGTCCGCCCAGTGCGCCAGGTGCAGCCGCACCAGCGACGACCGGGCCTGCGCGCCGCCGTCCTGCACCGCGTGGTCGAGCGCGTTGATCGCGTCAGCCGAAACGGACACTGTCACGAATCCCTGCGACGCCAGCAATTCCTGGGTCTGCAGGTAGCCGCGGTAGCTCGGGATCGGCAGCATCCCGGCCTTGCACGGCCAAGCCGTCGAGTAGTCGTCCGGATCGGCCGGGTGGTAACAGGGCTGGTGGCGGCCGTGCAGGAACACCACCAGCGGCCGGTTCCCCGGCGCGTGCCGGGGCGCGACGACCAGGCCCTGCATCTCGATCGGCCCGTCCAGCCCCGGCAGCCGCACCGGGTCGAGCGAATACTCGCCCTTGACCGTCGAGAACTGCCCGGGTTTACCGGGATCCACCGCATTAGCGGGCAGCTCGGGCAGCGGCGCCGCGGCCGGTTGCTTCGCCGTCGCGCGAGGCGGATTGGTCAGCGAACGGCCGCCGACGCGCACCTCCAGCCCGCGCAGATCGCGGATCCCGCCGGCCGGCAGCGAAAACGTCCGCAGGTCGGCCCGCGGCTGGGCGCGGCCGAGCAGCTTGCCGCCGGACCAGAACTCCACCGCACCGTCGCCGAACAGCGGCTTCGGCGCGGTCCAGAGCAACTGGCCGTCGGCGACGCGCCATTCGGGCGAAGCTGCCGGACTCGCCGCTGCCGACGGCGCCAAGGTGACTGCCAAGACGGCGGCTGCCGCGATGGGGACAAATTTACGCAGAAGGACCTTCACTGGGTACTCCCTCCCCGATGATCTTTCCTTTCTACCGGGAAAGCAGCCCGCCGTGCCAGAACGGCGACGAGGGTCCTGCGCACTCAACACCGACGACCCGTGCACCGTCCGGACCTGAAATTCTTGCTGCGCCAAGCGTTCAGGCCCGCATAGCCGTCTCAGCCCATTCCTCGAAGCTGGTCAGCGGAATCCCGAGTTCCCGCGCGAACTCGGGCCGCGCCGGTTGCCCGAGCGCGTTCAGCATCGCATGCGAAAAGCCCATCGGCGGCATCCCCGCGGCGAGCGCCTCCTCGACGGTCATGTCCGGCACCGGCAGCGGCACGCCCAGCACCCGGGACAGGACCGGCGCGATCTCGGCCATCGACCGGTAATCGCTCGCCAGTTCCAGTTCGACCCGGTGGAACCGCTCCGGTTCCGCGATCGCCGCCGCGGCCGCCCGGCCGATGTCCCGCGTCGCGGCCAGCGACAGCCGGGTTTCCGGACGCAGGATCGTCACCAGCCCGCCCTCGATGCCGCGCGGGAAGACGTACTGCGTGGACGGCAGGAAGTTCTCCATGAAGAACCCCGGCTTGAGCAACGTCCACCGCGGGAATTCCGCCGCCCGGAGCCGATCCTGGATCGCCGCCTTCGCCTCCATCGCCGGCGCCAGGAACGCCCAGCGCTCGTCGGCCAGTTCCGGCGATCCCGCGCCGCTCACCGAGGTGTGCACGAACTGCGGCACGCCGACGTCTTTCGCCGCATCGAGGAGATTCACCGCCTGGGTCACCTCCCCGGCGAAATCCGGCTCGGCCCCGCTCATGTCCGGCATCTGCACGCTGAACACCGCCCGCACGCCCTTCACCGCCCGGGCCAGCCCGTCCCGATCGAGCAAATCCCCGACGACGAGCTCCGCGCCCGCCGCCTCGACCGCCTTCGCCCGGTCCGCCGCCGGATCGCGGACCAGCGCGCGGACGGGAACTCCCGCCGCCAGCAACTCGCGCGCCGTCGCGCCGCCCTGCCGTCCCGTCGCGCCGACGACCAGTACCGGTGCTGCCTCACTCATGATTCTCCCTGGGAACGCTAAGTGGCGGGGCCCGCCATTTCGTGTCCGCTACGATACGGCGGGGCCCGCCACTTAGCAAACCCGGAGGTCACGCCATGCCCGGCCAGCAGCGCGCGGACGCGCGGCGCAACTACGCGCGGATTCTCGAGGTGGCCGAAGCGGAGGTCGCCGCACACGGGGCGAACGCGTCACTGGAGCAGATCGCGCGCACTGCCGGGGTCGGCTCCGCGACCGTGCGACGGCACTTCCCCACCCGGCACGCGCTGCTGGAAGCCGTTTCACAGGAACGGATCGCGCTACTGGCCGCGCGTGCCCAAGAACTGGCTGGGGAAGCCGACAGCCGCCGAGCGCTCCTGGAATGGCTGGACGACGTAGTCAGCTACTGCGTGACCGCGCGCGGCCTCGCCGCCGCACTCGCGTACGACGTGCCGGATCCGACGCACGGAAACTCCTGCTCGATGACACTGGAGGAGTCCGCGGCACCGCTAGTGGCCCGCGCCGCTCGCGACGGGGCCGTCTCGCCGGAGGTGACGGTCGGCGATCTGATCGCGCTGATCGTCGGCATCACGCTGACGACCGAACGCCATCCGGAACCGGCCGCCGAAGCCAGCCGGCTGTTCCGGATCGCGGTGGCGGGAATCAGCCCGCAGCCGGGTCGAGGCTGACGGCGAGCCGGTCCGCGACCGTGCGCGGCTCGCGGCCGAGAAGCTCCGCCAGCAGGGTGCCGGGCTCGGCGAAATAGCCCGCGCGGGAAGCCTGGTACCAGGTCAGCATCAGCCGGGCCAGCTGTTCCGGGACGCCGAGCGCGACCTGGTCGGCAACCCACCGTTCGTCTTCCACGACAACACGTTTGACGCTACGACCGGTGAGCCGCGAAGCGATCTCGGCGAAGTCGTCGAAGGTGACCGCGGCCGGAGCGGCGAGCGTGACAGGGCCGTCGATGACGCGGGTGCCAGCGAGGACAACCGCAGTGGCCTCGGCGATGTCCGCACGGTCGGTGTACGGGACGGGCCCGTCTGCCGGTTGCGCGATCTCGCCGGTCCGCTGCCACGGACCAAGCACCTGGTCGAGCGGGCCGTAGGCGCCGTTGCGCAGTGCGGTCCAGGCGACTCCGGAGTCGGCGAGGATCGCTTCGGTGGCGACGTGGATGTCCGACGGCCTGTACGGGTTTCCGGGGACAGCTCCGTGCTGGCTCGTGTAGACGATCCGCCGGACCCCGGCCGCCACAGCCGCGTCGACGGCGCCTCGGTGCAGGCTGACCATGTCGGCGGCCGGGTCGTTGCCGGACACCAGAAGGACCTGCTCAGCACCGGCGAACGCGTCGCGCAGCGCGGCCGGATCCTCGTAGGAACCCTGTCGCACGCGCACCCCACGGTCGGCGAAGTGCTGCGCTTTCGCGGGATCCCGGACGCTGACGCCGATCTGGTCCGCGGGTACGCGCTTGAGGAGGTGCTCGACGGTGGTGCCGCCCAGCCCGCCGGTAGCGCCGGTGACAACGATCATTTCTGCCCCTAGATCTAAGTTGACCCCACTGGTCAACTTCTCCTCTCCCGACTTTAGGTAAGCTGACCAAGCGAGTCAACTTACGCCGCGAGGCGACAGCGAGAGGGAGGGCGCAGTGCCTTCGGAGTCCGGGCTGCGCGCCGACGCCAGGCGCAATTCCGAGCAGATCCGCGCCGCCGCGATCGGCGCCTTCCAAGGCCGCGGCCTCACGGTCCCGCTGGAGGAGGTCGCACGAGCGGCGGGGGTCAGCAAGGCCACGATCTTCAACCGGTTCGGCGGCCGGATCGGGCTCATCGAGGCGGTGATCGAAGAGGTCGTCGCGACGGAACTGTTCGCCGTCATCGACCGCACGCGGGCCATCGACGACGCCGGCGAGCAGATCGCCTGCTACCTCACCGAACTGCGCGACCTCCAGTACCGCCAGCCCGCCGTCAACGACGTCCTGTTGCAGATCTATCCGCACTCGCCGCAGCTCATGGAGATCTGCCGGGTCGGAAGCGAGGCGAACGAAGAACTGGTCGCGGCGGCGCGGGCCGCGGGCGCGGTGCGGCCGGAGTTCACCGCGGGCGACCTCCACGCGCTCGTCGTCGACAACGCCCTCGCCCTCAAACACGGCGAACGGCCTGCCCGGGACGCCTACGACCGGCGCACCGCTTACCTGCTGGACGGGATCCGCCGTCCGCGGGAAACCTAGGGCCGCCCCGCCACCGCGTCCACCCCGGCGAGCAGCAGCTCCAGCCCGAACTGGAACCGCTCCTCGAAATCGAGCATCGACTCCACCGGCCCCGCCTCCAGGTGCACGTACTTCCGCGCCCCCAGCACGCCCTTCAGCACCTCGACCTCGTCGCCGGTCGCGCCCTGTTCTTCGAGCGTTTCGCCGAGCACGAAGCAGAAAACCGCGCTCGTCGCCCAGATCGCGTGCTTGCGCGGCAGCCCGGACGCCAGCAGGCCGCCGAGCAGACTGTCCACAAAGGTCAGATTGCTGCGCTTCGCCGCGTAGTTCCCGCCGACGATCCGCGCCCCGTCCCGATGCGCGAGCAGCGCCGTGCGCAATCCGGCGGCCATGCTCCGCACGCGGCTCTTCCAGTCGCCGTCCCCGGCGGGCAGCTTCGCGACCGCGCCGGCGAGGATCGCCTCGGCCATCTCGTCGATCAGCGCGTCCTTGCCGTCGAACAGGCGGTAGATCGCGGGCAGGTGCAACCCCATCCGGTCGGCCAGCTGGCGCATGGTGAGCGCCTCGAGCCCGCCCGCGTCGACCAGGTCCAGCGCCTCGGCCACCGCCCGCTCGGCGCGCGTCGCGGCGATTCCCGCCCGTTTCGTGTCGGTTGACATGTTAACGATGTTACCAATACTCTCGGCGAGGCGCGGAGTAACAACGTTAACAAAGGGAGGGAAGCCGATGACCTCGAACGCCGGAACCGCCGGGCAGCTGGACGTCTTCGTCCGGCAGCTGCGCTGGGAAGCCGACGGCGTCGTCTCGCTGGACCTGGCCGCCGCCACCGGGAAACCGCTGCCGAGCTGGGATCCCGGCGCGCACATCGACCTCGTGCTGCCGAACGGCGTCGAACGGCAGTACTCGCTCTGCGGTCCGCCCGGCGAACGCGCGTACTACCGGATCGGCGTCCGCCGGGAACGCGCGAGCCGCGGCGGCTCGGAATACGTGCACGCGTTTCTCCGCCCCGGCCAGCGCGTCGCGATCAAGGGCCCGCGGAACAATTTCGGCTTCCACGCCGCCCAGTCGTACGTCTTCGTGGCGGGCGGCATCGGCATCACCCCGATCCTGCCGATGGTCCGCACCGCGGCGGCCAAGGGCGCCGACTGGCAGCTGTACTTCGGCGGCCGCACCAGCACGTCGATGCCGTTCCTCGACGAACTCCGCGGCTACGGCGAGCGCGTGCACTGCCATCCGTCGGACACCATCGGCCGGATTTCGTTGTCCGCGCTGGAAAAGCCCGTCGAAGCCGGGGCGAAGGTCTACGCCTGCGGACCGGCTTCGCTGCTGTCCGATTTGGACACCGCGGCCGAGAACTGGCCCGCCGAAGCACTGCGCCTGGAACGCTTCAAAGCCCCGCAGGCTCCTCCCGCGGAGAACAAGCCGATCGAGGTCGAATGCGCGGCCTCGAAGAAGACCGTGTCCGTCGCCGCTGACGAAAGCATTGTCAGCGCACTGGAAAAGGCCGGCATCCGCCCGGTGACCTCGTGCCGGTCCGGAATTTGCGGCTCGTGCGAGACCAAGGTGCTCGACGGCGTCCCCGACCACCGCGACGGCATCCTTTCCCCGAGCGAACAAGCGGCAGGCGACCGGATGTTCGTCTGCGTGTCCCGCGCCCGCACCCCACGCCTCGTCCTCGACCTGTGACGGGAGAGCCCATGACCACCGCAGCCGACGCGTACGCGCCGATCACCATGGCGCGCATCCGGGAGATCATCGGTTTCCCGGACCAGTTCATCGCCGAGAAAAAGGAACCGCAGCTCGGCGAATTCGCCATGCGGTTCATCGCGCACAGCCCGTTCTTCTGCGCCGCCACCTTCGGCGCGGACGGCCTGATGGACGTCAGCCCGAAAGGCGACCCGCCCGGTTCGGTGCGGGTTCTCGACCCGTGGACGCTCGCCATCCCCGACCGTCCCGGCAACAAACTCGCCGACACCTTCGAGAACGTCACCGCCACCTCGTCGATCGGGCTCGTGTTCTTCGTGCCGGGCCTGCGCGAGGTGATCCGCGTCAACGGTGACGCCTTCGTCACCGACGATCCGGAACTGCTGAGCATGCTCAGCGCGGACAACAAACCCGCAGTCCTCGCGACGGTCGTCCGCGTGCGCGAAGTGTTCGGGCAGTGCGGAAAAGCCGTCATCCGAGCGAAATTGTGGGAGGGTGACACCCGCGGACTCGCCGAGGCGGCGACCCTCGGCGGCGATTTCTACACCCTCTCCATCGCCGAACAGGCGCAGAAAATCAACAACAGCCTCGGCGACCTCGTGAACGGCGGCCTGTACGACGTGGTCGACGAAAACTACCGGACCGAGCTGTTCTAGAAACTCCGTTGCTCCCACCGCGAAGCGCTGCCTAGTATCCGTTTTGTGCGATCCCGACCGGCCTTTCCCACCGACGACACCATCACCCGCGCACTCACCGAACAGTGGCAGCCCGTCTCCGAGATCGCTTACCTGCCTTGGGGTTTCGGCGCGCACCACTGGCGCGCCGGCTCCTTGTTCGTCACGCTGGACCAGCTCGAACCCCGGCACACCGCGGCGTCACTGGAAAGCACTTATGCGAGCGCCGCCGAACTGGCCGCAGCCGGGCTTGAGTTCGTCTGCGCCCCGGTGCCGACGCGGTCCGGCCGGTTCACCGTCGACACCGGAGCCGGCGCGCTCAGCGTCACCCCGATGCTTGACGGCCGCAGCCCCGCGGAAGACGAGGTCGACAAACCGGCAATCCTCGCCGCGCTCGACGCCCTGCACCGCACCCCGCCGCCCGCCGGACTGCGCGAGTGGGCACCAACGGTCGGCCCCGGCTTCGCCGACGAACTGCGCGCCCGCACCGCCGAACCCTGGACGTCCGGCCCGTTGGCCGAAGAAGCCCGCACCGCCCTCGCGTCCCGCGGCGATGCGATCAAACGCTGGAACGACCGCTACCTCGAACTGGCCGCGCTAGCCGCCTCCCAGCGCGGATCCTGGGTCCCGACGCACGGCGAACCCCATCACGGCAACCAGGTCGCCACTCCTGAGGGCCTGCGCCTGGTCGACTGGGAAACCCTCGCCGTCGCCCCGCGCGAACGCGACTACGCCGACCTGCCCGGCACCCCGGGTCTGGACCCGGAAATGCTGGAACTGTTCGCCCTCGACTGGCGGCTCTCCGAACTGCGCGAGTACGCGGACTGGTTTTCCGCGCCGCACACCGGGAACGAGGACGACGTCATCGCGTGGGAAGGGTTGCGCGAGGAACTGGGCCTCGCCTGACCGAGGTCCCGGCAGCTGTTCTCCTTGGCAGTCACGGCGTTTCGGGTGACGAGGCCGACCGCTCTGCCGACGGTATTGCGCAGTGCCAGCCCGTGCCGAGTCCGCGGAACGAGCAGCGCGGCGACAAGGTTGACGCGCCGATGCTTCGGGTCCACCTGCCGCCGGTGTTTCGCCTCGTAGACCTGAAAAGCCCGGGCGTGATCGCCAGGATGCGCTGCGAGCGCTTCGGCCAGCGTCTGCGCACCGGTCACGGTCGTAGCCGGGCACCCGCCCGCCGCGGAAGGTGAACGTCGCGAGCGGCTTTCCCCTGGACGGATGGACGGTGAGCATCCGGCCGGGCGCGGTCGACCTGCTGACCGCGGAGCGCCGCGGCACCTGACCCAGCGGCCGCCCTGATCACCGGACGCGGACAACGAGATCCGGCTGCCGGAACCCTCCGGCGTCGACCCAGCGTCCGCCGTCGAGGCGACCGGTGGCGGCCACCCGGTCGAGCTGGCCAGGCGAGCAAAACCTGCGGCCGTCCCCGCCCCCGACGATCTCCCCGGTGTCCGCGAACAGGTGGATCTGCCGCGTGAGCGTCCATTCGCAGCGCACGACCGGCCGACGCAAAACAGCTTCGAACCAGTTCGCCGCCCGCGTCGCCAATTCTTCCGGCCCGCCGGTGGCGGCGAACGCCAGCTTGGTCGGCTCGTCCGGCAGGGTGAACAACTGGTTGTGCACCTCGTCGCCGCGCAGGGTCCGGCCGTCCAGATGCACCCCGAGGGTCATGAGTACGCAGCGCGCGACCGGATCGGACAGGTCCAGGGAAGCGATCAGCGGAAGCTCCGCGTCGGGCGGATCCACTCGGCTGTCGAGCGGGCTCGCGCGCCAATGAGCCGCGCGAATCCGCAGCGCCTCGACAAAGCGGCGCTCAGTCTCGCCGAGCTCGCCGTCGTATTCGAACCATTCGTCCGCCACCTCCGGAAGCATGCCAGCGCAACGACTAGGTATCCAGCAATTCCGGAACGAAAATCTCCTCCACCTTCATCAGCCTCTTCGACAATCCCTGCTCGAAGTGCCACCGCAAGAACGCCTCGACCGACCGCCGGTTCTTCTCAATCCCGTACGGCCACCAATCCTCCCCGAACAACCGGCGGTTCTCGTCGTACAACGCACTGAACCACGGCACCATCCCGGCATCGCCCATGTGATTGAAAATGCGCCCCCGCCGGTAATCCGCCATCGCGACTTCCTTCGCTTCGACAAATCCCCGATACAGCCGCTCCGCCAGACCCGGTTGCTCCGCCAGCAGATCCCGCCGGACGACCACCGCATGCATGATCGGCCGGATTCCGGTCCGCCGGTAATATTCGCGCTCCACCCGCACGTAATCCGGGAACAACTGCGCCACCTCCGGCGAATCCTCCCGGATGCCGCGCGGCGGATCCGCGGTAATGAACGCGTCGATCTCCCCGCTCTCCAGCATCGGCCCGAGCGCTTTCCCCGCCGGAGCCTGCCGCACCTCCACTTCCGCGGGATGCAGTCGCGGAACGAAATCGAACCACTCCATCGGCCAGTCGAATCCGCCGATCACCCACCGGCTCTGTTCCGGCCGCACGCCGTACTCGTCGGACAGCATGCCTTTCGCGACCACGCCCGCGTCGTGCCCGTAAGTCGCGAACTCGCCGATCGTCTTGCCGATCAAATCGCGCGGTGCCCGGATGCCGCTGCGCGCGTTGACGTAGATCGCCGAATGCCGGAACTGCCGGTTCGGGAACACCGGCAGCGCGACGAACGGCGGATCCGGCAGGTCCAGGGTGCGCAGATAGAACGTGAGCCCCAGTTCGGCGACAGCGAACTCCCTGCCCCGCACCATCCGCTCGAACAGGTCCGAGACGATGTCGGCGGTGTGCAGGGTCGCGTCGACGCCCTCGAAGCGGACCCGGCCGTCGAACAGCGGGCGGGTGTTGTCGTAGCGGTACAGGCCGAAGTCCAGCCGCAGGTCGGTCATCACGTGCTCCTCTCCGTCCCGTCTCATACTAAACGCGTTTACTATCTGCGGGCAACCGCTACGATGCCTCCCGATGGACAAGTACGCGCTCGCCGAACTCTTCGCCACCGCCTCGCTCGGCGCCCCCGAGAACGCGGTGGGATTCGTCATGTGGCGCGTCGTGCACCGCTACGTCCGCGAGGTCGACCAGGCCCTCGCCCCGCTCGACCTGACGCACCTGCAGTTCCAGATGCTCGCGCTCGCCGGCTGGCTCAACCGCACCGGCGGCCCGGTGACCCAGTCCGGGCTCGCGACGTCCGGCGACATCCACCCGATGCAGGTGTCGCAGATCCTGAAAACGCTGGAGCGCAAGGGATTCGTCGCCCGCGCGCGCAGCGCCGAGGACGTCCGCGCCAAACGCGTCGAGGTCACCGACTCCGGCGGAGCCGCCCTGCGCGCCGCGATGCCGCTCGTGATCGAGGTGCAGCACCGGATCTTCGGCGACGAGGGGCTGCCCGGCGGAAGCCTGCTGAACACCTTGCTGCGCCTGGACAATTCCTGACCGGGGCCCTTGCCGGGCTGCTACGGTGGAAGCGCACCTGTCTCGGGAAGGGACGATGCCGGGAGCTTTCACCGACCGCAAAGCACAAGAACGCTACTTCGCCGTCTACGCGCGAGTCCTGCGAGAATGGCCGGTTCCGTCCGAGGAACTGGACATCCCGACGAAGTTCGGCCCCACGCGCGTCCGGCGCAGCGGTCCCGGGCACGGCACTCCGATCGTGCTGCTGCACGGCATCATGGGCTCGTCCCTGTCCTGGTACCCGCACCTCGCCGAACTGGCCGCCCGCCATCCGGTCTACGCCGTCGATTCGATCGGCGAACCGGGCCACTCGGTCGAGACCGTCTCCGTCAGCACCGACGACGACCTCGCCGCATGGCTTTCTGAACTCCTCGCCGCGCTCGGCCAGGAAAAGGCGTACCTGGCCGGGGTTTCGCGCGGCGGGTACCTGGCGCTGAACCTCGCGACCCGTTCCGCCGACCGGATCGCGGGCGTCATCGGCCTGGAACCGGCCGGCTTCGCGGAGATCAGCGTCCCGAAATTCCTCCTGTGGAGTTTCCGGGAGATCTTCCGCTGGCTGCTGCCCGCCGCGATCCAGCGCCGGATCGTCGCCGGCGATCCGACGGTGCGGCGCACCTTGCGGCCCCCGCTGTTCGCCAGCCTGAAGTACAAGGCGCACCTGCCGCCGCAGCACGTCTTCACCGACGACGAACTCCGCGCGATCGAAGTCCCCGTCCGCCTGGTCCTCGGCGAACGCAGCCACATCCACCGCGCGTCCGAGGTCGCCGCCCGGGTCGCGAAGCTGAATCCCCGGATCAGCACGGAAATCGTGCCGAGAACCACGCACGCGCTAACGCTTCAGCAGCCCGACCTCATCACCACGCACGTTCTCGACGTCGCCGAAACAGACCCAGCCTGACGTCAAACCTGCCGCGCGGTCGCCATCGCCCGCTCCGTCTCCCAGAACGCCCGCATCGAAACGACCAACCCGTCCTCGTTCACCCGATACACGAACACCCCGTCGGTGTCGACGCGATAGCCACCAGGCAAGTACGTCGTGATGGTGCCGACGTTCGCGACCTCCGAACCCGCCGCGTGCGAATCGCGGATCACGAACTCGAACTTCTCGACGTTCCCGATCGTCTTGTCCCAGAACGCGGAAAGGCCGTCGGGGCCGTGGTGGCCCTTGCCCTCCTCGTCGAACATCGACGGGCCGACCGGGTCCTCGACGACCGCGTCCGGGGCGAACAGCGCGAGCCAGCCGTCCTTGTCCCCGGCGGTCGCCGCCGTCATCGACTTGAACGCCGCTTCCCGCGCGGGCGGCTGCTTCGCCGCGGGGTCCCAGCAGACCTCGACTCCCATGTCACTCCTCGATTTTCGCGATGATCTCGTCGCCGAACTTGCGGATCGCGTCGACCTTCGGGCCGAGGTCCGCGTCGAATCCGTGGCCCTCGAACACCCACGGCATGGTGATCGCGTCGGTGACGCCCGCCTCGGCCTGTTCGCGGAACCCGTCGAGCCCGAACCGGTCGACGCACACCGCCTGGAACTCGAACGGGTCGTCGGCGCGCCCGCGCTCGGCGAGCAGGCCCTTGAGCTTGCCGATGGTGTCGCGCAGCTGGTCGAGCGTCATCATCGCGGACGACCAGCCGTCCGCCACGCGCGCGGCCCGGCGGAGCGCGACGTCGGTGTGCCCGCCGATGTAGAACGGCACGCGCGACGGCGGCGCCGGGCTCATCTTGAGCTTGTCGAAGTCGAAGAACTCGCCGTGGAACTCGACCATGTCGCCGCTGAGGATCAGCCGCAGCACCTCGATGGCCTCGTCGAACCGTTTGCCGCGCCGCTGATACGGCGCGCCGCACCATTCGAATTCCTCCGGCGACCAGCCGATCCCCAGCCCGAGGCCGAACCGCCCGCCGGTCAGCGCGGCGACCGAGTTGACCTGCCGGGCGAGCAGCACCGGATTGCGCGAGCCGAGTTTCAGCACCGACGTGTAGAACCGGAGCCGCTCGGTCACCGCGCCCATCGAGGCGGTCGCGACCAGCGGATCCGCCCAGGGCGTGTTCTCGTCCCAGAACCGGCTGCCGTCGGGCGTGTAGGGATAGTCGGCGGACACTTTCTCGGAGTAGAAGAGCGAATCGGGCAGCACGATCGAGGAGAACCCGGCCTCCTCGGCGGCGCGGGCCAGCCCGGTCAGCTGGTCGAGCGGGCTCATCGCGATCGACAAGGAGAACTTCATGCCGCGGACTATAACGTGTTCTAGTTTTGTCGGCCACCGCCCGATCGGCGGCGCCGCCGGGAACTCTCCGCGCACGGTCCGCGTTGTCCGTTTCAGAGACGGCTGCCCGGCCGTCGCGACAGATCGAGACACGGAGTGACCCATGGGCACCGCGATCCTCCTGATCGTGCTGGTCGTCGTCATCGTCGGAGGCGGGTTGTACCTGGCCAGGAAGCAGGCCGCGGCCAAGCAGAGCCAGCTCGAGGACGCCAAGGCCGACGCGCGCCGCCTCGTCGAACGCCTCGGCGGCCAGGTCCTCAACATCACCGGCACCGACACCGCCTCCCAGCAGGCGATGGCCGACGCGAGCGAGCGCTACAACGCCGCCGGTTCGCAGCTGGAGCAGGCCAAGACGGTCGAACAGGCCCGGTTGGTGAAGGAAACCGCCGTCGAGGGCCTGTACTACGTGCGCGCCGCGCGCGTGGCGATGGGCATGGACCCCGGCCCGGCGCTGCCGGACGAGGCCGAACGCGAACGCGCGGGCAAGGTCACCGAACACCGCGAGGTGGACGTCGAGGGCCAGCGCTACGCCGCCTCGCCCGACCCCGGCCAGGACACGCCGTACTACTACCCCGGCGGCCGCGTCGCGGGACGCCCGGTGCCGCAAGGCTGGTACAGCGAGCCGTGGTGGAAGCCCGCGCTCGTAGCGGGCGCGTGGGGCCTCGGCTCGATGTTCCTGTTCAGCGCCATGTTCTCCGGCATGAGCGGCATCGCCAGCGCGTCGGCCTGGGAATCCGGCTACGACGCGGGCCAGGCGGACGCCCTGGACGCCGGCGGCATGGACGGAGCGGACGGCGGCTTCGACGGCGGGGGCTTCGACGGCGGCGGATTCGACGGAAGCCAGGACTTCGGCGGAGGTTTCGACGGAGGCGGCTTCGATGGCGGCGGGTTTGACGGCGGAGGCTTCGACTTCTGACCGGTGACTCCGGTGAAAGGCCCCGTGGCAGGCGTGCCGCGGGGCCTTTGTCGTTCCCGCAGGAGGAAACTGGCCGGATGCCCGACAGCGAACGGAAGAAGCAGTCGAACCTGCACCGGACCACGGTGGACGCCGTGGCGGCCTACCTCGCCGACGAGGACGCGGATACCTACAACCTCACCGACGCCGCCGTCCGCCAGGACGCGTTGCGAGCGGCGCTGTATCTGGTCGCACTGGCTGCGAGAGCGGTCACCGCCCTCGCAGAGGCGACCGGCCGCACACCGCAGGAAGCCCTGCGCTCGATCGAACGTTGACGAACACTAAGCGGGCAGAAACACGAGAGCTGCTCTCGCTTCGAACCGCCGAACTCACGCAGGCTGACAGGTCGGACACCAATAAAGATTGCGCGCCGCCAATTCCTTCTGCGCCACCGGCGTCCCGCAAATCAAACACGGCATCCCGGCCCGCCGGTACACGTAAACCTCGCCCCCGTGCCGATCCTCGCGGGGAGCGCGTCCCATCGCCGCGGGCAAATGCTCGGGCGCGACCGTGTCGATCCGGCCGACCCGGACCCCCGCGCGCATCAGCGTCACCAGGTCTGCCCACATGTCGTCCCACAGCGCGCGGTCCAGCGACCGACCGGGGACCATCGGCGAAATCCCGTGCCGGAACAGCACTTCCGCGCGATAAACGTTCCCGACCCCGGCCAGCACAGCCTGATCCATCAGCAACGCGGCGATCGTCGTCCGCGAGCGCGAAATCCGCTCCCACGCGCGATCCGGCTTCGCGTCGCGGCGCAGCGGGTCCGGGCCGAGGCGGGCCTTGATCGCGTCGACCTGCGCCGGATCCAGCAGTTCGCACCGGGTCGGTCCGCGCAGATCGGTCCAGTGGGTGCGGCCGACGAGCCGCATCCGCACCTGGCCGACCGGCTCGGTCTCCGGCAGCGGCGCTTCGCCGAAGGTGCCGTACAGACCTAAGTGGACATGGACTGTCCCCGCCGGACCGTAGTCGTGGAACAGGTGTTTCCCGTACGCCTCAGCGGAAACGAGCACCTGCCCGTCGAGTTTCTCCGCCTCCGCGGCGAACCGGCCCTGCGGGCTGCTGACCGCGACCGGTCCGCCTGCGTAGCGGCGTTTGTGGAGACGGGCCAGCCGATGGAGCGTGTGCCCCTCGGGCATCAGGCCTCCGGCAGGGCGGGCGGGGTGCCGGTGCGCTCGTAGTCGAGCAGCTGCTGCACGCGCCGCGTGTGGCGTTCGGCCGGGTCCACCGGCGTGGCCAGGAACGCCTCGACGATCTCGGTCGCCTGCTCCTCGGTGTGCATCCGGGCGCCGACGCCCAGCACCTGGGCGTGGTTGTGCTGGCGGGTCAGCTGCGCGGTTTCGACGCTCCAGCCGAGCCCGGCGCGGATGCCCGGCACCTTGTTCGCGGCGATCTGCTCGCCGTTGCCGGACCCGCCGATGACGATCCCGAGGCTGCCCTCGTCGGCGGCCACGCGGCGCGCGGTTTCGACGCAGAACGCCGGGTAGTCGTCGGCCGCGTCGTAGACGAACGGACCGATGTCGGTCACCTCGTGCCCCTGTTCGCCGAGGTGGCGGACAAGGTGGTTCTTCAGCTCGAAACCGGCATGGTCGGATCCCAAGTAGACACGCACAGCGGGAGTGTGCCATCTCGCCGCCGACCCGGCATGCTCCGGGGGTGGACATCGCAGCGCAGCACGGCACGGACGTGCGACTCGAATGGGGCGGCGAAGGCGTCGAAATCCTCGGCCCGGAATGCGCCGTGCTGATCGTCGTCGACGTGCTTTCCTTCAGCACCACAACGGATCTCGTCGTCGGCCGCGGCGGCCGCGTGCTTCCGGTGCAGTGGCGCGACGAACGCGGGATCGCCGAGGCGCGCGGAGCGGGAGCGGTGGTCGCGGGCGAAGAGGAATGGACGCTCCGGCCGTCTTCTGTGACGGAGATCCCGTCCGGCACGCTGCTCGCCCTCCCCTCCCCCAATGGTGCGACGCTCTGCGCGGCCGCGGCGAAAACCGGCGCGCACGTATTGGCCGGTTGCCTGCGGAATGCGTCGGCGACCGCGGCGAAAGCCAGGGAAATCGCCGACGGACGGCCGATCGGCGTCATTCCCGCCGGGGAACGCTGGGGCGTTGACATGTTCGGAGAAGGCGCTGAATTCGGTCCGCTGCGGCCGTGCGTCGAGGACCAGCTGGGCGCGGGTGCGATCGTCAGCGCGCTGCCCGGCTCGTGGTCCGCCGAAGCCGCGCTCGCCGCGGCTGCCTACGCGGCCACCGATGTTCCGGCAGCGCTGCGCACCTGCACCTCCGGCCGGGAACTCGCCGCGACCGGCCACGGAAACGACGTCGTTCTCGCCGCGCAGCAGGACGTCAGCGCTAGCGTGGCGAGGCTGTCGCGCGGAATCCTGGAGGGGCAATGAGCTGGACCGAGGTGGCCGACCGGGTTTTCGCCCGCCGGTACAACGAACTGGACCTCACGACCGGCTTGGTGCTCGGCCAGGAGAAGTGCCTGGTGATCGACACCCGCGGCGACGTCGACCAGGGCGCCGAATTCGCCGCCGCGGTCCGCGAGCTGACCGAACTGCCGTGGTCGGTCGTCTACACGCACGCGCATTTCGACCACGCCTTCGGCACCACGCCGTTCCTGCCCTGCGACGTCTGGGCCCACCCCGGCTGTCTGCAGGCCATGCTGAAAAACGGCGAAGCTGACAAGCAAACCTGGGCCGCGCACTACCGCAAAGAGGGCAAGCCGGAGATCGCCGACGCCATCGAGCGAACCGGGCTCATGCCGCCGGACCGTCTGGTTCCCGACCGCGCCGAACTCGACCTCGGCGGCCGCACCGTCACGCTCGTGCACCCCGGCGTTGCGCACACCGACCACGACCTGCTGGTGCACGTGCCGGACGTGGATGTCGTCTTCGCCGGAGACGTCGTGGAACACGGTCCGCACGGCTTCACCGCGTACTCGTTCGGCCCGGACGACCACCTCGACGCGTGGGCCGCGGCAATGGACGCGCTGCTCGCCCTCGAACCGCGCGTCGTCGTGCCCGGCCACGGCGACCCGGTGGATGCGGCGTTCGTCCGGACGCATCGCGACGGGTTGCTGCGGCTGCACGAGCTGAAGACCGCCAAGACGCCGCTCGAGGAAGCGGTGAAAACCTCGCCGTATCCCGAGGACGTCACCAGAGCCGCGCTGGGGTGCTGATCGCGGAAGAAACGCGACCAGCACCCGCGAACGCGCGTCAGTCGAAGTTCAGGTCCCCGGTCCGGGTGCGCTTGAGCTCGAAGAAGTCCGGGTAGCTCGCCAGCGCGACCGCGCCGTCGAACACCTTCAGCGCGTCCTCGCCGCGCGGGATCGACGACAGCACCGGGCCGAAGAACGCGCTCCCGTTGACGTGGATGGTCGGCGTGCCGACGTCCATGCCGACCGGGTCCATGCCCTCGTGGTGGCTCTTGCGCAGCGCCTCGTCGTATTCGGTCGATTCGCCCGCCTCGGCGAGTTCGGCGGGCGCGCCGATCGCGGCCAGCGCCTCTTTGATGACGAGCTTGCGGTCCTCGTTGTGCTGGTTGTGGTAGCGGGTGCCGAACTCGGTGTAGAAGTCGCGCACGGCTTCCTGACCCTGGGTCTGCGCCAGCGCGGTCGCGACGCGGACCGGAGCCCAGCCCTCGCTCAGCAGCTCCTTGTACCGCTCGGGCAGGTCTTCGCGGCCTTCGTTCAGCACCGACAGGCTCATCACCCGGAAGGTCAGGTCCAGCTCGCGGTGCTTCTCGACTTCCAGGATCCACCGCGACGAGATCCACGCGAACGGGCAGATCGGGTCGAAGTAGAAGTCCACCGTGGTGGGCTGGGACGAGTCAGTCATTTTTCACGGGCTCCTCGGCGAGGCTGCTCCCCGGCGCGCGCCGGGGACGGGGCCAACCCCCGCACTGCGAGCCAACGCGGCGGCCCCTCCGCATTGTTCCCTGGTCGCCCCTTCCCGGCCCGTCATGATTGGATGCTGAACGTCGTGCCCACCGGATCCGAAGACCAGAGGTGCCCGTGCCCGCCCCCAACCTGACGCGTGACGAAGCCAAGCAGCGCTCCGGCCTGCTGGACGTGTCGTCCTACGACATCGAGCTGGACCTGACCGACGGCAGCGGCCGTCCCGGGGAGAAGACGTTCCGCTCGACCACCACGGTGCGGTTCTCCAGCAGCCGTCCCGGCGAAGCGTCGTGGATCGACCTCGTCGCCGAAGGCGTCCGCTCCGCCGTGCTGAACGGCACTGAGCTCGACGTCAGCGGCTACGCCGAGGAAAAGGGCATCGCGCTGCCCGGCCTTGCCGCGGAGAACGAACTCGTCGTCACCGCGGACTGCCGCTACATGAACACCGGCGAGGGCCTGCACCGGTTCGTCGACCCGGTCGACGACGGCGTCTACCTCTACACCCAGTTCGAGACCGCCGACGCGAAGCGCATGTTCGCCTGCTTCGACCAGCCGGACCTCAAGTCCGTCTACCGGCTCGCGGTGCACGCCCCGCGAGACTGGAAGGTCGTGTCCAACGCGCTCGTCGAAAGCGCCGAGGACACCGAGGACGGCGCGCGCCGCACGCAGTTCGCCGAATCCGAGCGAATTTCCACCTATCTGGTGGCGCTCGTCGCCGGCCCGTACGCGGAGTGGACCGACGAGTTCCGCGACGAGCACCGCACCATCCCGCTCGGCATCTACTGCCGCGCGTCGCTCGCCGAGCACATGGACGCCGAGCGGCTGTTCGTCGAAACCAAACAGGGTTTCGCCTTCTACCACGAGAAATTCGGCACCCCGTACCCGTTCTCCAAGTACGACCAGCTGTTCGTGCCGGAGTTCAACGCGGGCGCGATGGAAAACGCCGGCGCGGTCACCTTCCTCGAGGACTACGTCTTCCGCAGCCGCGTCACCCGCTACGCCTACGAGCGGCGCGCCGAGACGCTGCTGCACGAGATGGCGCACATGTGGTTCGGCGACCTGGTCACCATGCGCTGGTGGGACGACCTGTGGCTGAACGAGTCGTTCGCGACCTTCGCGAGCGTGTTCGCCCAGGCCGAGGCGACCGAGTACAAGAACGCCTGGACCAGCTTCGCGAACATCGAGAAGTCCTGGGCCTACCGCCAGGACCAGCTGCCCTCGACGCACCCGATCGCGGCCGACATCGTCGACCTGCACGCGGTCGAGGTCAACTTCGACGGCATCACCTACGCCAAGGGCGCGAGCGTGCTGAAGCAGCTGGTGTCCTACGTGGGCATCGAGCACTTCCTCGACGGCCTCAAGGTGTACTTCGGCAAGCACGCGTGGGGCAACGCCACGCTCGCCGACCTGCTGGCGGCGCTGGAGGAAGCGTCCGGCCGCGACCTGTCGTGGTGGAGCGCGGAATGGCTGGAGACCACCGGCCTCAACTCGCTCAGCCCGCGCTACGAGATCGCGCCCGACGGCACCTTCGCGTCGTTCGCCGTCGTGCAGACCGGCGCGAAGCCGGGCGCCGGCGAACTGCGCACGCACCGCGTCGCGGTCGGCGTGTACGACGAGGACAGCGACGGCAAGATCGTCCGCACCCGCCGCGTCGAGCTGGACGTCACCGGCGAGCGCACCGAGGTGCCGGACCTGGTCGGCCAGGCCGCGGGCAAGCTCGTGCTGGTCAACGACGACGACCTGACCTACTGCCGGATGCGGCTCGACCCGGCGTCGCTGACCACGCTGATCGACCGGATCGGCGACATCACCGAATCGCTGCCGCGCACGCTGTGCTGGTCGGCCGCGTGGGAGATGACGCGCGAGGCCGAACTGAAGGCTCGCGACTTCGTGACGCTCGTGGCGCGCGGGATTCACGCCGAGAGCGAGGTCGGGGTCGTGCAGCGGTTGCTGCTGCAGGCGCAGACGGCGCTCAACTCTTATGCGGACCAGAAGTGGGCCGCGGCGGAGGGCTGGCCTGCGTTCAGCGGCCGGTTGCTGGAGCTGGCCCGGACCGCGGAGGCTGGGTCGGACCATCAGCTGGCGTTTGTGAACTCGCTGGCCGGCGGGGTGTTGAGCGAGGACATGCTGACGGAGATCGCCGGGTGGCTGGACGGGTCCGCGCCGTTGCCGGGTCTCACTGTCGACACCGATTTGCGGTGGCGGTTGCTGCAGGCGCTGGTGGCGCACGGCAAGGCTGGTGCGGACGAGATCAATGCCGAGCAGGCGCGGGACGACACTGCGGCTGGGCGGCGGCATGCGGAGCGGTCTCGGGCGTTGCAGCCTACTGCTGAGGCTAAGGCGGATACTTGGCAGCGGGCTATTTACGATGACGAGATTCCTAATGCGGTTTCTGACGCGTTGATTTCCGGGTTCTCGCATCCCGGGCAGAAGCATTTGCTCGGGGATTATATTGAGCGGTATTTCGAGGTTATTGACGATGTCTGGGCTCGGCGGTCCAGTGAGCGGGCGCAGCCGACGGCGATTGGGTTGTATCCGTCTTGGGCGGTTGAGCCTGCGACGGTGAATGCTTCGGATGAGTGGCTTGCAGGGGATCATCCGGCTGCGTTGCGGCGGCTTGTTTCCGAGGGGCGGGCTGGGATTGTCCGGGCGTTGGCTGCTCGGGATTTTGACAGTCAGGTCTGACTTCTCGTCGCCTGGCGGCGACATCGGCCCCTGGTTGCGTGGGGCACCCCGAAGGTTGATTGTGCTGACGGTTCGGGGGTGCTTGTCAAGGCGGGAAAGATGCCTTGACAAGCACCCCCGAACCGCAGGGAGGCTTCGTATCGGGGTGCGCGGGAGGGGCTGGGTGCCTCGATGGTTGGGTGCATCAGCTGCGGTAGGGCTGGGTGCCTCGATGGTTGGGTGCACCGGTGCGGCTGGGGTTCGCGGTTTGGGGCTAGTGGCGGTGGGGTTCGCGGTGTGCGGCTAGCGCCCCAAAGTGGCATTGGGTGCGTCAGATGCACCCAATGTGGCGTTCGTTGCGTGGGATGCACCCAATGTGGCGTTCGGTGCGTTCCGGCGGCAGGTGCGATTGAGCTGATGGGGATTGGGGCCTGCGCCCCAAAGTGGCGTTGGGTGCGTCTGACGCACCCAATGTGGCGTTCGGTGCGTGGGATGCACCCAATGCCACATTGGGGCGGAATCCGGCGGCTGCGAGGCGGGCGGGCGGGCCGTGAAGGGCTCCTTGAGGGAATCCAAGTCCGTGAAGGAGCCCCTCACACACGGGGGCGGGTCGTGAGGGGAACCCTGAGGGAATCAGAGTCAATGAGGGTGGCCCTCACGAACGGCGGCGGCGGCGGGAGCAGAACGTAAAAGAGCCGTCCCGCTGAGTGCGGGACGGCTCTGGCGTGGGATGTATCAGTGCTTCGGCGCGGGGCCAGCTTGGTCGCTCAGCATGCGCAGGGCGTTGACGAGACCGCCGGTCAGGTCGCCTTCCTTGAAGGACGCCACCATGCTCGCCACGGCCAGGTTCGCGCCTCGGTCGGGCAGTCGGGAGTGGGCGCGTTCGCCGGTGACGATCTCGATCGCGCGCTGGGCGGGGGAAACGCCGAGCAGCACCGCGTTCGTCGGGTCGTCGGTGGCGGCGTGCAGCTTTTCCGCGCCGGCCCGGGTGTCTTCGCCCAGGTCGCCCAGGTAGATGCTGAAGTCGAGGCCCGTTTCGCGCGTCGCGAAGGTGAGGGCCTCGTCCAGGCGGGCGAGCTGCTGCACCGTGAACGGGCTCGTCGGGGCCTCGGGCTCGTACATTTTCGCCGCGGACAGCCTGCCGCTGTTGGTGATGACCTCGCCGAAGGCCAGGTCCTTCTCCGCGACCGCGGTCTGGGTCACTTCACCACTTGCCACGAGCGCCTCCTGCGGCCGTCGAAGCGCCCGCGGGCGCCGCATTCACGTCAACCGCCGGGCCGTGGCCGGCTCCTACGCCGTCCGGGTTGGCGGTCCACCACATAGCGGGGTACTCCCACGGCTGCCCCGGCCGGTACCGCGGCGTCCCCGAGAACTTCTTCCGCAAGGTCGCGGCGCCGACCACGAAGTAAATGGCCCCGGGGATGACCGCGTAGACCAGGATCGTCTCGACAACGTTCACGCCGGTGAGCGTATCGGATGCCTCCGGCAGCCACCGCGCGACACCGGCGACCGGGGGCGACCGTTCGTCGCCGCCGAGGCGCCGTCCGCCGCTTGGCCCGCGTCCGCTGGAACGTTGGGGCGAAGGGCTGCGGGCCGAAAGATGGCAACTCGCCGTACAGGCGGCCGTACCGGGCGATAGCGGCTTGTCCGAACCTTGAAATCCTCGTAGCTTTTTCACCTGTACGGGCCTTGTGCCCGCCTCCCCAGCCCCAGCCCGTCACGCACCGGTCCCAGGAGGACACCTCATGCAGAGCGTCCAGCCCCCCGCTCAGGCGATCACCGAGACCATTTCGTCACCCAGCGAAACCGGATTCGTGCCCGGAACGCGGGTCACGTCCGGCACCAGGGTTACGCGCGGCACTCGGGTCACCCGCGGAACCCGGGTCACCGCGGGCACACGCGTGACAATGGGTACCCGGGTCACCATGGGAACTCGAGTCACCAGGGGCACCCGCGTTACGCGCGGGACCCGAGTCACGGCCGGAACTCGCGTCACGATGGGCACCCGCGTCACCCGCGGAACCCGCGTCACCCGGGGCACTCGCGTCACGGCAGGCACCCGCGTCACCTGCGGCACGCGCGTCACGGCAGGCACCCGCGTCACCTGCGGCACGCGCGTCACGATGGGCACGCGCGTCACCCGCGGCACCCGGGTCACCGCCGGAACCCGCGTCACCATGGGCACCCGGGTCACCCGCGGCACTCGCGTCACGCGCGGCACCCGGGTCACGATGGGCACGCGCGTCACCTGCCAGGCCGACTACAGCCTCGCCGCCTGAGCACCGCCAGCACCGGAACAGGGACGTCGAGCACGGTCCATCGGCTCGCCCCGGCCGCCGCACAGGCAGCCGGGGCGCCGGCGTGTCCGGGAACGGACGGCTAGGCCGCCGACCCGAGATACGGCCGCCACAGCGGATCGGCCTCTTTGGAATGCGCCAGCAGCCGCCAGTGCGGGCCGTGCGGGGCGCGCGGCACCACGCGCAGCCGCCAGCCGATCTCCGACAGGAGCCGGTCGGCCTTGCGGTGGTTGCACTTCGCGCAGCAGGCGACGCAGTTGGTCCAGCTGTGCGGACCTCCCTTGCTGCGCGGGACGACGTGGTCGATAGTCTCCGCGCGGCCGCCGCAGTAGGCGCAGCGGTGCCGGTCGCGGTGCATCAGCCCGGCCCGGGTGAGCGGCACCTGCGCCCGATACGGCACCCGCACGTACGTGCTGAGCCGGATCACCGAGGGAACGGGCAGCGACACCGTCGCGGCGTGCAGTTCGACGCCGCCCGGATCGCCGTGGACGACCTCCGCCTTGCCGCACATGACGAGCACCACCGCGCGCCGCATGGGCACCGCGGTCAGCGGCTCGAAAGTGGCGTTGAGCAGGAGGACCCGGCGCCGCCCCCACGCCGGGGCGACCGGATCGCGGGCTCTACGCTGTCCGGGCGGACGGGATGCTCCCCCTGGACGGGTCCCCGGCCCGGACGGGACGGAGCCGCCGGATGCGGACCCTCCCGGGCAGGCACGCAGGATCGCCTCCGGCGGCAGCTCGGCCATGGCTTGGCCGGCGCCGCCGAGGGGGACGGGTTGTCGGTCTGGCACTCGACCACCTCCACCGGTGCAGGCATAGTCGACCACACATCAGGGCCCCGGCGCACGCGTGTTCTGTGCCGTGTCACATACCCGCGACCCGGCGGCCACTCGCCGGCCGCCTGCGCGCCGCCGGGACAAGCAACGAGAAAGGACTAGCTCAGCCAGTGAATGCCGTGCTCAGCGCTCCGCCCAGCTGCATCTCCGAGACCGGGTCGTGGTGCGCCCAGGTCTATTCGGTCACGCACAACGAGTGGCTCGCCGCGTCGGCGGGCTGGCTCGTCACCAAGCCGCTGAAGATCATCATGATCCTCGTCATCGCGTTCGTGGTGCGCTATCTCACCAAGCGGCTCATCGAACGGGTCACCACGCTCCCGGCCTCGGGCAGCAACGGCAAGATCCCGTCGCTGTTGAGACCGCTGCGCGAACGGGCGCCGGAGATGCTCGGCACCGCCGTGGTGGAACGCCGCAGGCAGCGCGCCAAGACCATCGGCTCGGTGCTGAAGTCGATGGCGACGTTCCTGATCTACGGCCTCGCGTTCATCCTCGTGCTGGGCGAACTGGGCATCGACCTGGCCCCGATCATCGCCTCGGCGGGCATCGTCGGCGTCGCGCTCGGGTTCGGCGCGCAGAACCTGGTCAAGGACTTCCTTTCCGGGATGTTCATGATGATCGAGGACCAGTACGGCGTCGGCGACGTCGTGGACATCGGCGAGGCCACCGGGACCGTCGAGGCGGTCGGCTTGCGCATCACCACGCTGCGCGACCTGAAGGGCACCGTCTGGTACGTCCGCAACGGCGAGGTGCTGCGCGTCGGCAACTCGAGCCAGGGCTTCGCCTATGCCGTGGTGGACGTCCCGCTGAGCTACTCCGCGGACGTCGACAAGGCCACCGAGGTGCTCAGCGGCGCCGCCACGAAGGCGGTCGAATCCGACGCGCTCTCGGTGAACGTGCTGGAGCCGCCGGAGATGCTCGGCGTCGAACAGGTCACGCCCGAGGGAATCGTGTTGCGCCTGACGGTCAAGGTGCGACCGGGCAAGCAGTGGGCGGTGCAGCGGAAGCTGCGCGGGCAGTTGCTCGGCGCGTTGGAGGAGGCCGGTTTCGAACCGCCGCTCGGCCGGCTGCTGTCGTCCATGCAGGACAAGCAGTCGGGCGCGCCGCGCAGCTGAGGCAGGGCAAGATGGAGGTGTGTCGACTGTGAGCGAGCCGGAACCGGCGAACCTGTACGAGGCGGTGGGCGGCGAACCGACCTTCCGCCGGATCATCAAGCGGTTCTACGAGGAAGTGGCCCGCGACGAGGTGCTGCGCCCGCTCTACCCGGAGGAGGACCTCGGCCCGGCGGAGGAGCGGTTCCGGCTGTTCCTCATCCAGTACTGGGGCGGTCCGCACACCTACTCCGACCAGCGCGGCCACCCGCGGCTGCGGATGCGGCACGCGCCGTTCAAGATCGGCCCGATCGAGCGCGACGCGTGGCTGCGCTGCATCCGGATCGCGATCGACGAGGAGAACCTGCCCGAGCCGTACCTCAGCCAGCTGTGGGCGTACCTGGAAATGGCCGCGCACAGCATGATGAACAGCTTCGTCTGATGAGACGCAAGGTCGCGGGACGGCGGCCGGACCGCCTTCCGCGGCCGTCGTGGTGGTCGGACGCGGTGTTCTACGAGATCTACGTGCGGTCCTTCGCCGATTCGGGCGAGGACGGCATCGGCGATCTCGAGGGCATCCGCAGCAAGCTCGGCTACCTGGAGCTGCTGGGCGTCGACGCGCTGTGGCTGACGCCGTTCTACCCCTCGCCGATGGCCGACCACGGCTACGACGTCGCGGACCCGCGCGGCGTCGACCCGATGTTCGGCACCCTCGGCGACTTCGACGTGCTGCTCACCGAGGCGCACCGGCGCGGCATCCGGGTCACCGTGGACGTCGTGCCGAACCACACGAGCAACCGGCACGCGTGGTTCAAGTCCGCGCTGGCCGCCGGGCCGGGCAGCCCGGAGCGGGAGCGCTACCACTTCCGCGACGGCCGCGGTCCCGGAGGCGCGGAGCCGCCCAACAACTGGATCAGCGTGTTCGGCGGCCCGGCGTGGACGCGGGTGCCGGACGGGCAGTGGTACCTGCACCTCTTCGCGCCGCAGCAGCCGGACCTGAACTGGGCCAATCCGGACGTCCGCGCCGATCTGGAGCGCACCCTGCGGTTCTGGCTCGACCGGGGCGTGGACGGCTTCCGGATCGACGTCGCGCACGGGATGGCCAAACCCGCCGGGCTGCCCGACATGGACCCGGACACGCCCGCGCACGGCGGCGGCGTGCTGGGCGACCCGCGCTTCGACGACGACGGCGTGCACGAGGTGCACCAGCTGATCCGCAAGGTGCTCGACGAGTACCCGGACGCGATGGCGGTCGGCGAGATCTGGGTGCAGGACGAGGAGCGGCTGGCCCGCTACCTGCGGCCGGACGAACTTCACCTGGCGTTCAACTTTCGCCTGGTGCTCACCCACTTCGACGCGGACGCCGTGCGCACGTCGATCGAGCGCTCGCTGGCGGTGCCGCGTTCGGCGGGCGCACCGGCGACCTGGACGCTCTCCAACCACGACGTCTGGCGCGCGGCCAGCCGCTACGGCGGCGGCGCGGCCGGGGTCCGCCGGGCGCGCGCGATGGCGCTGGTGGAACTCGCCCTGCCCGGCGCGGTCTACCTGTACCAGGGCGAAGAGCTGGGCCTGCCGAACGCCGACCTGCCGTTGGAAGCGCTGACCGACCCGCGCGCCCGCTCACAGGGCCCGGAATTCAGCCGCGACGGCGAACGCGTGCCGCTGCCGTGGGAGGGCACGCTCCCGCCCTACGGGTTCTCGCGCACCGCGCAGACCTGGCTGCCGATGCCCGCGGACTGGGCGTCGCTGACCGTGGAACGGCAGCTCGAGGACCCGGAATCGACGCTGTCGCTGTACCGGCGCGCGGTGGAGCTGCGGAAACATCACCCGGCGTTCCGCGGCGGCGACGAACTGCAGTGGTTCGGCGCGCCCGCGGGCTGCTTCGCGTTCCGCCGCGGGCGGGGCGGGCTGATCTGCGCGCTGAACACGTCGGCCAGCTCGATCGCCCTGCCGCCGGGAGAGGTGCTGCTCACCAGCAGCCCGCTGATCGACGGCAGGCTCGCGCCCGATTCAGCCGCCTGGCTCGGGTAGCCCAGGTCAGACGCGCACCCGCGTCCAGCCCGAGCAAGTCGAGCAATCCCCACAGGTCATCGGCATCTCGGCAGGGCGGGCAAGGTGCTCCTGAGGGACGCCCAGATCCTGTTCGGCCGGGGCGGGCTGATCTGCGCGCTGAACACCTCGGCCAGCTCGATCGCCCTCCCGCCGGGAGAGGTGCTGCTCACCAGCAGCCCGCTGATCGACGGCAGACTCGCCCCGGATTCAGCCGCCTGGCTCGGATAGCCCGAACCCGGCGGCCGCCCCGGTCAGGTCAGACGCGAGCACCCGCCTCCAGACCGAGCATCGCGAGCAATCCCCGCAGGTCATCGACATCGTGCGCGTGCCCCGCGACGGTGCGGGCGGCGTGCTCCTGCTGGACGCGCAGGTCCTGTTCGGCGGACACCCGGGCACGGGCGAATTCACTGGTTTCGGCGGACAGCGGACGTCGTTCCGAGCGCATGTCGCTCCTCGTCGAGGTGGAAGGGGCCACCGGCGGCACCGCGGGGGCGGGCCCGCCGGGGACGACGCCGGCTCGAACGCCGGCGCACGATGAGACTTCTCGACGGTGCTGACGCTACTCCCCGCCTCCGACCTGCCCGCGAGCCGTCCCCGCCGCGCGCATCGCGACGTCCACAGTGGACCCTTCGGGCGACGGCCCTGGTGAGACCGGCCCGGGCGTGCTTTACTGAAGACGGTCGTGTTTTGTGTTCGTGCGGTGGGTACGTCCCGCAGCCACGCTCGCAAGATGTAGCGGGCGTGGTGTTTCTCTTTTCGGAAGGCACACCGTCGGTTGCCAGGCCCGGATGCCGAGGTGGCATCTGTTGTGAGTCCGATGGAGATCGTTTTTATGACGCAAGGCACCGTGAAGTGGTTCAACGCCGAAAAGGGCTTCGGGTTCATCAGCCCGGACGACGGCAGCGCCGACGTCTTCGTGCACTACTCCGAGATCCAGGGCAACGGGTTCCGCAGCCTTGAGGAGAACGCGCGCGTGGAGTTCGAGGTCGGCCAGGGCCAGAAGGGCCCGCAGGCCACTGGCGTTCGCGCCATCTGAGTTTCCCCGGTGTTTCCCCTGGTGCGGAAGGCTTTCCGCACCGGGGGACCCGCGCCGAAGCGGACTTTTCCGCCCACGGCAGCCGAAACAGCTCGGCACCCCGGTGCAGCCCGGTGAGTTTTCCCGGCCGCACAAGGTCTTCCGCGTTCCGGGAACCCGGACGCGAGATCACCCGTTGACCAGGGCAGGTCGCGACTGGCCTCGAGGCCCTCCCCTGCCTGGCCAGTACGCAACGCACGGCGCACCCCCGAGGCGGCCCCCTTCCGCCTGGTCCGCGCCGCGGCATCGGCCTCGGCCCCGCAGAGCGCGGCGGCCGGACCAGCTCGAGTAGGAGCGTTACCCATCGACACCCAGAGCACCGTCCAGCGTCCCCCGAAATCGCCGCAGCCCATGCTCGCCGGCCACAAGACCGGCACCGAGGCCTTCCTGGTGAAGCTCTTCGCGGTCGTCCCCCTTCTCGCCGTCGCCGTCGCGGTCCCGCTCGCCTGGGGCTGGGGGCTGAGCTGGCTCGACGTCGGCCTCGCCGCCGCGTTCTACTGCGTCAGCGGCCTCGGCATCACCGTCGGCTTCCACCGGTACTTCACCCACGGCGCGTTCCGCGCCCGCCGCGGGCTGCGGATCGCGCTCGCCGTCGCGGGCAGCATGGCCATGCAGGGACCGGTGATCGACTGGGTCGCCGACCACCGCCGCCACCACGCCTACTCCGACCGCGACGGCGACCCGCATTCGCCGTGGCGCTTCGGCACGTCGCCCGCCGCGCTCGCGAAGGGCTTCTGGCACGCGCACATGGGCTGGCTGTTCGGCCGCGACCGGACCAACCCGCGCCGCTTCGCCCCCGACCTGCTCGACGACGCCGACCTGAAGCGGATCGACCGGCTCTTCCCGGTGCTGACCGTCGCGACGCTGCTGGGTCCCGCGCTGCTGGGCGGCCTCATCACGATGACCTGGTGGGGCGCGCTCACCGCGTTCTTCTGGGCCGGGCTGGTCCGGGTCGCCGCGCTGCACCACGTGACCTGGTCGGTCAACTCGCTGTGCCACCTGATCGGCGAGCGCCCGTTCGAGGCCCGCGACCGGTCGGCGAACTTCTGGCCGCTGGCGATCGCGTCCTTCGGCGAGTCCTGGCACAACTCCCACCACGCCGACCCGACCGGGGCCCGGCACGGCGTCGGCCGCGGCCAGCTCGACATCTCCGCGCGGCTGATCTGGATGTTCGAGAAGTTCCGCTGGGCCTCGCACGTGCGCTGGCCCCGACCCGAACGCCTCGCCCGCAAGCTCAAGGCTGCCTGAGCGTCCGTCTCTTGTGGTCCGTGAGGGGAACCCGGACGGATCCGATTCCCTCACGGACCGCTGATCTTCGCGTCGCGGGCCAGTCAGGACCTGCGGACTCGCTCTTCGAGCCGGGTCCGCAGGTCGCCGTGGCTGGACACCGCCAGCACCGGCCCCGGCTTCCCGGCCGTTTCGGCCGAGCTCACGACCTCCGCGACGAACCGCCGCACCCGTTCCGGCGCGGGCGTGACGTCGCCGCCCAGCTGGGCCACCGGCTGCGGGGATTCGGCGGGCGTCGTCTCCACCGCCACCGACCAGCCCTGCCGCATGGTCCACAACAGCATCAGATCCCGGCCGGGGAAACGCGGGGACCGGCCGCTCAGCGCGACGTACGCGGTGATCGTGTCGGTGACCTCGCACGACGTGCACTCCACCGACACTCCGACCGCGGCGGCGACCTCGCGCACGTACGCGGCCAGCGCCTGCCGCAGGACCTGCGGATCGTCGGCGGTGGGCAGGGACATCGGGCGTTCCGGACCGGACAGGAGCATGGGTCTCCTCTTCCGCCGCCGCTTCCGCTTCGCGCAGCAAGCGAACCGGGGTTTCGCCTCGCGCGAAGGCCGGCGGTCGCGATGATCGGGGTCGCACCGGATCGGGCATCCGGCAGCTGGACCGGACTCCGACTCTACCCGCTGGGACAAGCCCGCAGCCGAGATCAACCCGTCTGGCCGCCGCGGAAATCGCTCGATCGGCCGCGTCCGCAGGCGAAATCCTTGCTCGACGTGGCGATCGGCCCGGCACACTGTCCACTGAGGACAGCCGGGTTCAGCCCGATTGGCCGCCGAAATCGCCGCCGTCGGCCGACTCCGCGATCGACGTCGCCACCCACGCGGCGAACAACCCCGCCTGGACGTACGGTGCGGCCTCGCCGACCGCGCGCACCACCGACCGCGCACGCCCTGGCGCGGGTTCGGCTTCCGGCGCGGGATCGGCGTCCGCGGGCCGGTCGGTGCGCCACGGCGTCTCCTCGGGCCGGACCTCGGCGAGGAAGTCCGCGGTCGGGTCGCCGTCCGGTTCGGTCATGCGGTTCACGATGACATCGCCGGACGGCTCCCGCCAGCAGAATCGTCAGAACAGCAGCGGCAGCAACGCTTGGCGCCGCTTCAGCACCGCACCGTAACGGGCATCGAGGCGCAGCCACGAATCAGTCGCGGTCACCCGGACCACGTCGCCGTCGATCGACGAATCGAACAACCCCATCCCGGACAGCGCGAACAGGCACCGCATCTGGACCTTGACCTCGAGGTCTCCCCCGGTGACGGTCAGCACCGCCTGGTCCATCAGCGAGGCGGGCGGCGTGCCGTGCGGCCCGGCGTTGTCGCGGGCGAGCGCGACGCCGCGGTCGGCCAGGTCCGACACCACGCCGACCGGCAGCTCGTCGACCTTCTGCCACCGGTCGGACACCGGCAGTTCGGCGTGCCACAGCAGGTCGCGCGCCGGTCCCGGGTCCATCACCTCGCCGCCCGCGACGGCGAGCGCCGCGAGCAGTTCGTTGCCGGACACCGTGACGTCCGACGGCGTCACCGTCCCCGCCACCGCACGGGTCGCGAGGACCTCGAACGGCGTGGCCGTCCACGCCTCGACGACGTCGTCGCCCCGGCGGCGAAGCCGGACGGCGGTCGTGCCGTCTAGCCGCACCGCGCGGGCCACGAACGCGCTGAGCGTCTCCCGGTCGCCCGGATCGGGAATCCGCAGCTCAGGCATCGGCCAGCACCCGCTTGAGGAATTCGGATTCCTCGTCGCTGAGCCGGCGCGGCCGGAGGTTGGCCGTGTCGTACGGGGCCAGCACGGTCTCGGCGGTGACCGCGACCGGATCGGTCGCGTCCGGACCGGTCCGCACGACGTACCCGAGCGTCACCGTCGAGGCCTTCAGCTCGGTGAGCGTGATCTCCACGCGCACCGAGCGGCCGGGCGCCGCGACGATCGGCGCGCGGTAGTGCACCCCGAGCTTCACGACCACGACGCCCTTCGGCAGTTCGGTGAGCCCCGCGCGCTCGGCTTCGCCGAACAGCACGGGCACCCGGGCCTCTTCGAGCAGCGTCACCACGTTCGCGTGGTTGACGTGCCCGTACACGTCCATGTCCGACCATCGCGGCTGGACGTGGGAAACGAATGTCACCGCACCGTGCTCCGGATCTGGCGCGCGGCCACGGACAGCGTCGCGAGGTCGAGCCGCCCGGAACGGGTGATCTCGTCCAGCGCCACGCGCGCCCGCGAAAGCCGCGACGCGTTGGCCTTCTCCCATTGCTCGATCTGCTCGTCGACGGACAGGTCCTGGTCGCTGTGCCGCAGTGCGTCGAGCGCGATCGCGCGCAGGGAACCGTACACGTCGTCGCGCAGCGAGAGCCGGGCGAGGGCGTGCCAGCGGTTGCCGCGTTCCAGCGCGCTGATCTCGGTGAGCATCTTGTCGATGTCCAGGTGGTCCGACAGCGCGTAGTACAGCTCGGCGGTGTCCGCCGGGGTGTGCGTCGCGTCGAGCCCGACCTGCTGCTCGGCCAGCTCCGCCACCTCGACCACGTCGAGCAGGCCGTAGCTGTGCAGCAGCAGCGCCACCCGGCGGGCGAGGTCGGCGGGCACGCCCTGGTCGACCAGCGCGGCCGCGTCCTGCTCCACCGACTCCAGCTCGCGCCCGCGCAGCAGCTCGCCGAGCTTCGGGCCGAGTTCCGCGAGCACCGGGCCGAACCGGTTGATCTCGGCCAGCGGCGCGAGCGGCTGCGGGCGGTTGGTGAGGAACCAGCGCGCGGCCCGGTCGAGCAGCCGCCGCGTCTCCAGCACCATCCCGTCCGCGACTTCGGTCGGCACCACGTTGTCCAGCGCGTCGATCTCGGCCCACAGCTTCGGCAGGTCGTAGACGTGCGTGACCACCGCGTACGCGCGCACCGCGTCGGTGGCGGTCGCGTTCATCTCCTCCATGAGGCGGTAGACGAACGAGATGCCGCCGCCGTCGACCAGCTCGTTGGTGATGAGCGTGGTGATGATCTGGCGGCGCAGCGGGTGCTGCGCGATCGCCGCGGCGAACCGCTCCCGCAGCGGGGCCGGGAAGTACTCCGGCAGCCTGCGGGTGAACACCTCGGACTCGGGCAGGTCGGAGGCGAGCAGCTCGTCCTTGAGGTCGAGCTTCACGTGCGCGAGCAGCGTCGCCAGCTCCGGCGAGGTCAGGCCCTCGCCCGCCTTCTCCAGCGCGCGGAACTGCGACGGGGTCGGCAGCGCCTCCAGCTTGCGGTCGAACGCGCCCTTCGCGACCAGCGCGGACACCTGCCGCGCGTGCACCGACACCATCGGCCCGGCGTGCGCCCGGCTGACGCCGAGCACCGCGTTCTGCCGGTAGTTGTCCGCGAGCACGAGCGAGCCGACCTCGTCGGTCATCTCGCCGAGCAGCTCGTTGCGCCGCGCGTGCTCCAGCTCGCCGCCCGCCACCAGGTGGTCCAGCAGGATCTTGATGTTGACCTCGTGGTCGGAGCAGTCGACGCCGGCCGAGTTGTCGAGCGCGTCGGTGTTGATCTTGCCGCCGGCGCGGGCGAATTCGATGCGGCCGAGCTGGGTCAGGCCCAGGTTGCCGCCCTCGCCGACGACCTTCACGCGCAGCTGGTTGCCGTTGACGCGGATCGCGTCGTTGGCCTTGTCGCCCGCCGCGGCCTGGCTTTCGCTCTCGGCCTTGACGTAGGTGCCGATGCCGCCGTTCCACAGCAGTTCGACCGGGGCCAGCAGGATCGCCTGGATCAGGTCCATCGGCGCGAGCTTCGTGACGCCCTCGTCGAGGCCGAGCGCCTCGCGGACCTGCGGAGTGATCGGGATGGTCTTGGCCGACCGCGGGTAGATCCCGCCGCCCTCGCTGATCAGCGAACGGTCGTAGTCGTCCCACGAACTGCGCGGCAGGTCGAACAGCCGCCGCCGCTCCGCGTAGGACGACGCGGCGTCCGGGTTCGGGTCGAGGAAGACGTGCATGTGGTTGAACGCCGCGACCAGCCGGATGTGCTCGGACAGCAGCATCCCGTTGCCGAAGACGTCGCCCATCATGTCGCCGATGCCGACGACCGTGAAGTCCTCGGTCTGGGTGTCCTTGCCCAGCTCGCGGAAGTGCCGCTTCACGCTTTCCCACGCGCCCTTGGCGGTGATGCCCATGGCCTTGTGGTCGTAGCCGACCGAACCGCCGGAGGCGAACGCGTCGCCGAGCCAGAAGCCGTACTGCGCCGAGACTTCGTTGGCGATGTCGGAGAACTTCGCGGTGCCCTTGTCCGCCGCGACGACCAGGTAGCTGTCGTCGGCGTCGTGGCGCACCACGTTCGGGGCGGGCACGGTCTCGCCCTCGACGCGGTTGTCGGTGAGGTCCAGCAGGCCGGAGATGAACATCCGGTAGCAGGAGATGCCCTCGGCGAGCTGGGCGTCGCGGTCGACCCCGGCGTCGCCGGTGGGCCGCGGCGGGCGCTTCACCACGAAGCCGCCCTTCGCGCCGACCGGCACGATCACCGCGTTCTTCACCGCCTGCGCCTTCACCAGGCCCAGGATCTCGGTGCGGAAGTCCTCCTGCCGGTCCGACCAGCGCAGGCCGCCGCGGGCGACCTCGCCGAACCGCAGGTGCACGCCCTCGACGCGCGGCGAGTACACGAAGATCTCGTACTTCGGGTGCGGCTCGGGCAGCTCCGGCACGCCGCTCGGGTCGAGCTTGAGCGCCAGGTACGGCCGCGGGTTCCCGTCGGCGTCGCGCACGTGGTAGTTCGTGCGCAGGGTCGCGTTGATGACCGCGAGCATCCGGCGCAGGATCCGGTCCTCGTCGAGGCTCGTGACCTCGTCGACCATCGAGGAGATCTCGGCGGTCAGCGATTCCTCGTGCGTCTTCCGGTCCACATCGGACAGTTGCGGGTCGCAGCGGGTTTCGAAGAGCCGCACCAGTTTCGTCGCGACCTCGGTGTGCTTGACGACCGTGTTCTGGATGTAGGACTGGGAGAACGGGCTGCGCGCCTGCTGCAGGTAACGCGAGTACGCCCGCAGCACCGCGGCCTGGCGCCAGGTGAGCCCGGCGCGCAGGACGAGCCCGTTGAGGCCGTCGACCTCGGCGTCGCCGCGCCACGCCGCGTGGAACGCGTCCTGGAACCGCTCGCGCACCTCGACCGCCGCCGCCTCGTCGGCTTCCTCGAGGCCCTTCTTGTCGACGCGCAGGCCGAAGTCGTAGATCCAGCTGGCCCCGCCGTCCTCGCGGAACAGCTCGTACGGCCGCTCGTCCACCACCTCGACGCCCATCGCCTGCAGCACCGGCAGCACCTTGGACAGGGTGACGCCCTCGCCGCGCAGGTAGAGCTTGAACCGCCGCTCGCCGGGTTCGGCGTCGGCGGGCAGGTAGAACGACAGCGCGAGGTCGCCCTCGTCCGCGAGGGTGTCGAGCTTGGCCAGGTCGGCCAGCGCGTCCTCGGCGGTGAAGTCTTCCTTGTACGCCTCGGGGAACACCGCGCCGAAGCGCTGGCCCCGGTCGACCGCGGACTCCTCGCCCATCATCCCGATCGGGCCGCCGTCGCCGACGCGCTCGCGGCGTTCGGCGATGATCGCCTCGACCAGCCGGTCGTCCCAGCTGCGCACGACGGTGTTCAGGCGTTCCTGGATCCGCAGCGTGTCCGGCTCGAGGGCGTTCGACGGGTCGGTGTGCACCATGAAATGCACCTGGGCCAGCAGCGTTTCGCCGACGCGCGCGCTGTACTCCAGCTGCGTGCCTTCGAGTTCTTCCAGCAGCACTTCCTGCATCGCCAGCCGCGAGCGCGTGGTGTAGCGGTCGCGCGGGAGGTAGACGAGGCAGGAGTAGAAGCGGCCGTACGGGTCGCGGCGCAGGAACAGCCGCAGCCGGCGGCGGTCGGACAGGGTGATCGCGCCGGTGGTGGTGTAGAAGAGCGAATCGGTGTCCGCGGAGAACAGGTCCGCGCGCGGCCAGTTCTGCAGGACCTCCAGCATCCGCTGGCCGGAGAACGACTCCATCGGGAACCCGGCGCGGTGGATCACCTCGCGCACGCGCTGGCCGACCACCGGGATGTCGAGCACGTTCTCGTGCAGCGCGGTGGTGGTGAACATGCCGAGGAAGCGGTGCTCGCCGGAGACCTTGCCGTGCTCGTCGAACGTCTTCACGCCGACGTAATACGGATAAACCGGACGGTGCACCGTGCTCGGCGCGCTCGCCTGGGTGAGCACGAGCAGCGACGGCGCGAGCGCGTCGACCGAGCTGTCCGGGCCTGCGGTGAGGCTGCGCGCGGCGAGGCTGTCCTGGCGCAGCACGCCCAGCCCGGACGCGAGAACCGCGCGCAGGGCGGGCTCGTCGCTGTCCGGCTGCGGGCTGTCGACCAGCTCGTACTTGCGGTAGCCGAGGAAGGTGAAGTGGCCGTCGGCGAGCCAGCGCAGCAGGCGCGCGCCCTCGGTGACCTCGTCGTCGCTGGGCAGCTTCGGCGGGTGCTGCTCCAGCGTTTCCGCGAGCGAGCAGGCCGTCTGCGCCATCTTCTCGGCGTCCTCGACGACCTCGCGCACGTCGCCGAGCACCGACGTCAGCCGGTTGTCCAGCTCGCGCGCCCGCTGCGGGTCGGTGACGAGGTCGATCTCCACCAGCATCCACGATTCCGCGGACGCGCCAGCCGGCGGATCGGCCGGGTCGGCGTCGAGGTGCAGGCCCTCCAGCTCGCCGGTCAGGCCGCGGCTCACCACGACGATCGGGTGCACGATGCGCTGCACCTGCACGCCGTCGCGGGCGAACTCCGCGGTGACGCTGTCCACGAGGTAGGGCATGTCGTCGGTGACGACCTGCACGACGGTCGCGTCGCGCGTCCAGCCGTCCTCGGCGGTGGTCGGGTTCAGCAGCCGGACCGCCGGGCGCCCGGGTATGCGCTGCTTCGCCAGCTGCAGGTGCGACCGCACCGCGCCGACGAGCGCTACCGGATCGTCGCCGACGATCTCGTCGGCCGGGATGTGCCGGTAGTACAAGCGGATCAGGTCCGCGATCTCCGGCGCCTGCGCCGCGGCGGTGTCGATCAGCTCGTCCCGGATCTGCTCCGGGCTGGCTGTCGTGCGGCGGGCGGCGCCGGCTTCGGTGCCGACATCGGGCGGGGACGAAACTCCCGTCGAGCTCATTGAGCAACTCTCCAGTATGCGAGACCGAGATGCGTCCGTCACCACAACGTGCCGGACATCCCTCACCCTAATCCGCCCGGAGACGCCCCTGTGCGCGGCGGGGAAAGACTTAAGGTTCGTTTCAGGGGTCCCCGGCGCCGCGCTCGCGCGGGATCGGTTCAGCTACCGGCGGGTTCGGCACGGGCGGTTTCCGGCAAAAGGCTTGGCACGAGGCCGGAGCGCCGGTTTCGCGGCCGCGGCGGCCGCTTCGGGATCGGTTCAGTGGCTGTATCGCCCGCGGCGGGAACGGAAAAGGTTGCGTCCCTCCCCTGCGAGAATTCCCACCCGTACGGGCTAATTCTTCCGTTGCTGCGGAGGGAGCCGGGGTTTCAGGATGAGGCGCCCGCGAGGTGTCCGCAGATCGGCGGACGGAGTGGCTTGTGCTGCTTCGTCGCGGCGCGTCCAACCAGTGAGTGGGAAAACCGCTTGGCGCAGCGCGGAAACGGGACGATCTTCCGCTCCGGCGCGGTGCACTCCCGCAGAGGTACGTGAGGGTGGCCCTCACGTACCTCTCGATGCCGAAGCCGCGGGATTCTCCGCGTCGGCGAGGTTTTCCGCCAGCAGGCTGCCCTCCCGCAGCGGTCCGTGAAAGACTCCTTGAGGGAATCTGATTCCCCCAAGGAGTCCTTCACGGACCACTCGAGGTCGCGTCCGCGTGAATCGTTGTCCCGCTGCGGAATCTGCCCGGCCGGGCCAGCGTTTCCCGTGCGGTGCAAGAACTTTCCGGCGCGCGTCAGTCGCCGTTGTTGCGGTGGCGGTCCGCGGTCGCGCGGCCGTTGATCGGCTTCGGCTCGTCGTTCGGGCCGAGGCGTTTCACCAGCGCGGCCGCGCTCGCGGTGCCCGCCTGGTGTTCGGCGAGGGCGCGGGCGAGCAGTTCGGCGAGTCCGGCGTCCGGCGGCGGTTCGTCCTCCGCGATGGCTCGCGCGTAGCCCTCCGGGAACGGCTGCTCCGACGGCGTCCACGCGTCGATGTCGGACAGCGGGTCCAGCGCCGGCGGCATCCGCAGCCGCGGCAGCCAGGGCTCCTCGGCAGGCTCCGGTTCCTCCGGACGCGGCGCGGGGGCCAGCTCCGGCTTGTCCTTCGCCTTGTCCTTCGCCGCGGGTTCCGGTTCCGCCTCGGCGGATTCGGAACGTCCGGGCTCGTCGGCCCGGCGCCGTCCGCCGCCTCCGCCGCTCGCGGTGATGCCCAGCCGGTCCAGCACGGACTTCGCGGCGACCGAGCCGTGTTCGGCGTCGTGCCGGGTCTTGCGGCCGCGGGTGTCGCGGCGGGCCGCTTCCTCCTTGGCCCACTCGGCGCTTTCCCACAACGGCGCGGCGGGCTCGTCCGCGGGAGCCGGGGCGAGCGGAAGCTCCGGCAGGATGTCCGACAGATCCGGCATCCGCAGCGAGAACCGCGGCGCCTCCTCGGCCGGAGCCTGCGCTTCCGCCGCGCGCCGAGGAGTCTCGGGCCGCGTTTCAGCAGCCGCCCGCACCGGCTCCTCGGACTTCGTCTTCTCTTCCCGACGAGCGGGCGCGTCCTCCGCCGACCGACGCGCGGCAGGCGGCTTCTCCGGCCAGCGCACCGCCGTTTCCTCGGCAGGCTGCGCCGTCTCCGCCCGGCGACGACCCGGCGTGGCCTCAGCGACCTCGGCAGGCCGTGCCCCAGCGCTCTCGGCGACCTGCGCCGGACGTCCCGACGCCGCTCGCGAAGCCTCCGTCCGGCTGACCGGCTCCGCAGCCGCCCGCTTCCGCGGCGCGGGCGCGTCGGCGCTCTTCCGCCCGAACGGCCGCGCCCATCCCGGCAGCACCGGCGACTTGCGGTCCTCGGCCCGCCGCCGTCCGCCGGTCCGCGGAGCCTCCTCGGCCTCTTCCCGGATCGCCGGGAGCACCGAGGTCTGCTCGACCTCCGTCTCCGCCGCGGCCCGCCGGAACGACCACGCCGGCTTCTTCTCCGCCGCCTCGACCCACGCCGCGGCCGAAACCGGCGCCGCGGGCACCTCGACCTGCGCCGGAACGACCGGCAACGGAGCCGCGACCGGGTCCGGCCGCTCGGCGGGGACGTCCCGGATCGCCGGCATCACCGAGGTCTCCTCGGCCGCGACCCTCGGCTCGACCTCCATCGACACCGGGCGGCCGTCGCGCGGGGCGGATGCGGCGAGGACGTCGTCGAGGTCCATCGACGCGACCGACTCGGCGCCCAGCTCGCCCGCGATCAGCCCGCACGCCTGGCGCCGGGCCCGCGCGTGCACGTGTTCCGCGGCCCGCGCGCGGTGCAGGCATCCGATGGCCTCTTCCGCGCTGCCGAACCGTTCCTCGATCTGCGCCAGTTCCAGCCACAGCCGCGCGGTGACCGCCGCGAGCCCGTGCCGGTCGGTGGCCGCGACGGCCTCCCCCACCAGCTCGGCGGCGGCGTCACCGGCGCCGGAAGGCAGATGAATGCGCGTCGCCACCGCCAGCCGCAGCCACGCCGCGGGCGCGACCCCGGCGGCCCGGACCGGCTCCCGCAGCACGGGTTCGGCGATGTCGTAAGCCATGTCCGCGTCGCCGCGGTCGAGCAGCGTGCTGACCAGCTGCAGCACGAGCCGGATCCGGACGAGACCGCCGTCGTCGCCGGGCCGGTCCATCTTCTCCAGGAACCCGAGCCCGGTCCGCGCGGCGTCCGCGGCCGCGGTGAGGTCGCCGTGCCGGCGCCGGTGCGCCGCGGTCCCGTTGCGCAGCAACGCCCGCATCAGCAGCCGGTCGTCCGCGTCGAGCGAATCGTCGGCCACCAGCAGCCGGTCCGCCTCGACGAGCACGCGGTCCAGTTCCGCCTTGCGGCCGAACGGGGCGAGGCACCCGACGAGATGGCACAGCGCTTCCGCGCGCAGCGACGGCGGCACGTCCTCGGACAGCACCGGCCGCAGCGCGGCCAGCCCCATCAGCGGAACGCCGAGGCTGCGCGAGCACACCGCGAGGTCGACGCGCAGCCGCGCCGCCGTCGTGGCGTATCCGGCGTGCTCGGCCGCGCGCAAAGCCGCGACCGCGCGGCCGACCGTGGACGTCCGCGCCCCGGTCCGCACGCGCGCGGACACCACGAGCGCTTCCGCCCGGATCCAGTGCCCGTCCGCGCCCGCCGCCTCCGCGAGCGCGGCCGAGCGTTCGCCGAGGACCAGCGAAAGCTCGGGCGCCCGGAAGCGGAGCGATTCCGCCCGGTCGATGAGCCGACCGAGGTCGGCGAGGGTCCCGCCACTGGCAACGGCGGGCCGCCCGTCCGCGGTCGCGAACGGGCTGGGCCGGTTGTGCCTGCTGGTTTCCACTCGGGACCCCCGCGCCGGTCAGTCGCGCTTCAACTTGCGGTGGGTGACCCGGTGCGGACGAGCCGCTTCGGCGCCGAGGCGCTCGACCTTGTTCTTCTCGTAGCCCTCGAAGTTGCCCTCGAACCAGAACCACTTCGCCGGGTCCTCGTCGGTGCCTTCCCAGGCGAGGATGTGCGTCGCGACCCGGTCGAGGAACCACCGGTCGTGGGAGATCACGACGGCGCAGCCGGGGAACTGCTCGAGCGCGTTCTCCAGCGAGCCCAGCGTTTCGACGTCCAGGTCGTTCGTCGGCTCGTCCAGCAGGATCAGGTTCCCGCCCTCTTTGAGCGTCAGCGCGAGGTTGAGCCGGTTGCGCTCGCCGCCGGACAGCACGCCGGCCGGCTTCTGCTGGTCCGGGCCCTTGAAGCCGAACGCGCTCACGTAAGCGCGCGAGGGCATTTCGGTCTGCCCGACGTGGATGTAGTCGAGCTTGTCCGACACGACCTCCCACACGGTCTTCTTCGGGTCGATCCCGCCGCGGCTCTGGTCCACATAGGACAGTTTGACCGTCTCGCCGATCTTGACCGAGCCGCCGTCCGGCTCCTCGAGCCCGACGATGGTCTTGAACAGGGTGGTCTTGCCGACGCCGTTCGGGCCGATCACGCCGACGATGCCGTTGCGCGGCAGGTCGAAGGAGAGCCCGTCGATGAGGACCCGGTCGTCGAAGCCCTTGCGCAGCTTCTCGACCTCGACCACGACGCTGCCCAGCCGCGGGCCCGGCGGGATCTGGATCTCCTCGAAGTCGAGCTTGCGGTGCTTGTCCGCCTCCGCGGCCATCTCCTCGTAGCGGTCGAGCCGGGAACGGGACTTGGTCTGGCGCGCCTTGGCGTTGGACCGCACCCATTCCAGCTCGCTCTTGAGCCGCTTGGCCAGCTTGGCGTCCTTCTTGCCCTGGACCTCGAGCCGCTCGCGCTTCTTCTCCAGGTAGGTGGAGTAGTTGCCCTCGTAGCCGACGACGCGGCCGCGGTCGAGCTCCATGATCCACTCGGCGACGTTGTCCAGGAAGTACCGGTCGTGGGTGACGGCGAGGACGGCGCCCTTGTAGGTGGCCAGGAACTGCTCCAGCCACAGCACGCTTTCGGCGTCCAGGTGGTTGGTGGGCTCGTCGAGCAGCAGCAGGTCGGGCGCGGAGAGCAGCAGCTTGCACAGCGCGACGCGGCGGCGCTCGCCGCCGGAGAGGTGGGTGACCGGCTCGTCCGGCGGCGGGCAGCGCAGCGCGTCCATCGCCTGCTCGACGGTCGAGTCGAGCTCCCACGCGTCGGCGTGGTCCAGCTCCTCCTGGAGCTGGCCCATCTCCTCCATCAGCGCGTCGCTGTAGTCGGTCGCCATCAGCTCGGCGATCTCGTTGTAGCGGTCGAGCTTCTGCTTGGTCTCGCCGAGGCCCTCCTCGACGTTCTGCCGGACGGTCTTCTCCTCGTTCAGCTCCGGCTCCTGCATGAGGATGCCGACGCTCGCGCCCGGCTGCAGGAAAGCCTCGCCGTTGCTGGCCTGCTCGATCCCCGCCATGATCTTGAGAACGGTCGACTTGCCGGCGCCGTTCGGGCCCACGACGCCGATCTTGGCTCCGGGGTAGAACGCGGTGCTCACGTCGTCGAGGATCACCTTGTCCCCGACGGTCTTGCGCACCTTCTTCATGGTGTAGATGAACTCGGCCATGCCACCGATCGTAGAGTGGCTCCTCCGGCGGCCTGACGGCGGTTACCACCGCGCTACCGAGGGTCAGGTCGTCCTCACTCCGGCGATATCAAATCCGGGGAGTCATTCCGCCCGTTTGCCCTCGGCGAGGTTCTTCAGCATCGCGTTGTAGGCGGCGAGTTCTTCGCCGCCGGTGGTCTCCTCGCGCCGGTCGCGCCGCTTCGCCTCGCGCTCGTCCTGGCGGGCCCACTGCACCAGCAGCGCGATCAGCACGAGCAGCACCGGCACCTCGCCCGAAGCCCACGCGATGCCGCCGCCGAGGCGCTGGTCGGTCAGCAGGTCGCCGACCCACGGCAGCTTCAGCGCCGTGTAGAACTCGCGGCCGATCACGGTCTGCATGTTCATCAGGATCACGCCGAAGAACGCGTGGAACGGCATGGCGCCGAACATCATCCCGAGCTTCCCGATCGGCGGCAGCCGCCGCGGCGAAGGGTCGACGCCGATCACCGGCCAGTAGAAGACGTAGCCGACGAGCAGGAAGTGCGCGTTCATCGCCAGGTGCGCCCAGTGGTAGTTGAGCGCGCTGTCGAAGAGGCCGGAGAAGTACAGCGCGTAGAACGACCCGACGAAGAGCAGCAGGGCGACGATCGGGTTGGTCAGGAACCGCGAAACCGGCGAATGGACGGCGGCCAGCAGCCATTCGCGCGGTCCGGGAGGGGCTTCGCGGCCGGCCGGCGGGAGCGCGCGCAGGGCGAGCGTGACCGGACCGCCGAGCACCAGCAGGACCGGCGCGACCATCGACATCAGCATGTGCGTGCCCATGTGCACGCTGAACATCGCGGGCGCGTACCGGCCGATGCCCGACGAGGTGGCCAGCAGGATCACCAGGCAGCCGGCGAGCCACGCGACGGTCCGGCCGACCGGCCAGGTGTCGCCGCGCTTGCGCAGCCGCCGCACGCCGGCCAGGTAGAGCCCGGCGAGAACGATCGCGAGGGTGCCGTAGATCAGGTCGAACCGCCAGTCGGTGAGCAGCCGCCAGAACGTCGGCGGGCCCTGGAGGTCGTAGCCGATGAGGAGTTCGACAGTGCCCGGCTGGGTGACCGCGTCGGCCGGCGGCGGCGTGCGGGCGAGGCCGGAGGCGATGCCGATGGTGACGAACATGATCAGCACCTCGACGGCGGCGAGCCGCAGCAACTGGCTGCCGCCCTTGCCGTCGACGAGGTTGGCCACGCCGCGGCTGCGCTGCTGCTGGCCGAAGACGCCGAGCAGCAGCAGCGCGACGATCTTGGCGACGACGAGCAGGCCGTAGTCGGTGGTGAAGAGGTCGCCGAGGTTGATCCGGACCAGCGCGTTGACGATGCCGGACACCGCCATCACGACCCAGCAGACCAGCGCGAGCTTGGAGAACCGCTGCGCGGCGAGGCTGAGGTTCCTGCCGCGGCGCCAGCCGAGCGCGAGCACGGCGAGCAGCCCGCCGACCCACAGCGCGGCCGCGACGAGGTGGAACAGGAGGCTGTTGGTGGCCAGGTCGTGCGAGCCGCCGCTGGCCGAGTGCCCGGTGACCGCGACCGGGACGAGCCCGGCGACGGACAGGAAGAACAGCACCGCCGTCCAGCCCCAGCTGAGCACCAGGCGGCAGCCGAGGGCGAGCAGGATCGCGATCAGCGCCGTCCACAGCCACGCCTTGGGCTGTTCGATCGCGCCGACGAGGCTCAGCAGGGTGTCCGGGGACAGGACGTCGCCGAACGGCTTGCCCGCGCTGTCCGCGGCAGTGAAGGCGACGGACAGGATCGAGGCGGCGAACCATACCCACGCGGCGATCCCGGCGGTGCGGACCGCGGCGTACCCCTCGGGCGCGAGCGTGCCGGATTTCTGGGGCGGCACGAGGAAAGCGGCCAGCAGCAGCCCGCCGACGCACACGACCGACGCCGCTTCGGCGAGCACTCGGACGACCGTGACGCCATAACGGGTGACGAGCCCCGGGTCCGGCAGCCCGGCGATGACGTAGCCCGCGCCGCCGGTGAGCGCGACGAGCCCGACCGCGACGACCGCGCCGAGCACGACTCCGACCGAAAGCAGCGGGAGCACGCTCGTCTTGCGGCCGCGGTTCGGGGCGGGTTTCGTCACAGGTTCCGAGCTCACGGTACGAGAGTAGGCCGGTCGCGCACGCGGCGGTGCGCGGGGCGGGACGCTCGCCGGGTTTCGCGCCGGAACGCTCGCTTGCGGTGTTTGCGCTGGTCGAGGCGGGTTGCCGGACGGAATCCGGTGCACGGCAACGCTTTCCTCTATGCTCCGCCGATGACCAGCAGCCGTCGCCGCCGCCCGACGCTGGACGACGTCGCGGAGGCGGTCGGGGTGTCGCGCGCCACTGTGTCGAACGCCTACAACCGGCCTGACCAGCTGTCGGCGCAGTTGCGGGAGCAGATTCTGCGGGTGGCGGGTGAACTCGGTTACCCCGGCCCGAACCCGACCGCCCGCAGCCTCGCCACGAGCCGCACCGGCGCGATCGCTTTCCTGCTGGATTCGTCGCTGTCGGCGGCCTTCTCCGACCCCGCGCTGTCGATCACCCTGGACGCGCTCGCGAAAACCGTGGAACCCACCGGGAACGCGCTGTTGCTGCTGCCCGGCCGCGAGGCCCAGGAAGGCCCGCTCGCGTCGCGAGTGCTGGCCGCACAAGCGGATATCGCCGTGGCGTACTCCCTCGCCGACGGCACTCCCGCGCTGGAAGCCGTGCGGACCCGGGGTTTGCCGCTGGTGGTCATCGACCAGCCGCCCCTCCCCGACACGGCCCGAGTCGGCTGCGACGACCGCGGCGGCGCTTCGTTGGCCGCCCGCCATTTAGTGGAGCTAGGGCATCGCCGCTTCGGAATCCTGGCCGCCCCGCGCCTTTCCGCGGTGACCAGCCCTTTCCACGGCACCCGCGAACGCCTCGCCGGATACCTCGACACGCTGGCCGCCGCCGGAATCACCGACGTCACCATCACCGAGGCCCCCTGGCTCTCCGCCTCGACCGCCCGCGCCGCCGCGACGGACCTGCTCACCGCTTCCCTGCGTCCGACAGCCTTGCTGTGCATGTCCGACCAGCTGGCCTTCGCCGCGATCGCCGCCGCCCACCGGCTGGGCCTGCGGGTGCCTGCCGACATCTCGATCGTCGGCTTCGACGACACCCCGCAAGCCGCGTGGTCTGAACCACCCCTCACCACCGTGCGGCAAGACCTGGCAGGCAAGGGCCGGGTGGCCGGAGAACTGGTGATGGACCTCCTCGCCGCCGCCCCGGTTCCGCCGCCTGTCGAGCTACCGGTCTCGCTGGCCGTCCGGGAAAGCACGGCCGCGATTTAGCAAGACCGCTCGGCGATCTGTGGACAACTAGGTCTCGTCCGGGTGACGCGAAACTACTTGTCCACAGACGTAGGAATGCGGGCAGACAAATCGCGGGGAACCCGCCAAGGTGGAGACATGCCCGGTTTCCCGGGATACCCGCCGGCTCCTTCGCCCGGCATCGCTTCGATTGAGGGGGAGTTCCCACGATGTTCCGCCGTTTGCTGCCGTCCCTGCCGTTCCCCGGCCGCCGCTCCCGGCCCGCCGCCGCGTCCCGCCTGCCCGGGGTATTGCTGCTGGTCACCGCCGGTCTCCTGACCACTTCCGGCCTGGCCCAAGCCGCCCCGGCCGTTCCGCCCGCTCCCGCCTGCGGTGCGGGCGAGTTCTGCCTGTGGGACACCGAAACCTATTCCGGGGGCGTGCAGAGTTATGACCTGCGCACAGCAAATCCGGGTGATTGCATTCCCCTGCCCGAGGGATTCTCAGGCCATTCCTTCGTCAACCGGATGACCCGCGACGTCACCATCTACCAAGGAGCGGACTGTTCCACCGAAGGCGATTTCATCACCTATCCGGGCGGTGGCACGTACGTCCCGCAGTCCCCGTTCGCGGTGCGTGCCCTGAAAGTGTGGGAATAAGCCCCGCCCTCCCGAGACCGGGCCAGGCGAACGAGGCAGCTCCAGGCCGAGTCGACTCGCAGCCTTAGTGCCGCCTGTCCCGGGGGCCGCACCCCCGAGCGGCCCCAGGCCCGTGGGCGCGCAGCCCGGAACCATCGCGCCCACGGGCCCCTCGCCTCCCGCTCCCGGCCCCCGACCCGGGGGCGGGAGGCGAGGCTCCCTGTCCTCCACCGCGGCCCAGGAGGTTCGGTGCCGTTCGGGTGCAGGTCTGCTGTGCTCTGCGGCTGCCGCTGCTCTCAGCAGGACCCGCCTGTCGCCCGGACCTGGCAGCAACGTTCGCGCTCCGACCTGACGCCAGGATCCCCGCGCGGAACCTGACGGCAGGAGCTCACACACCGACCTGACGTGCGCGGACGTGATGCCCGAGTTCGTGCGCCCCCACCTGCCGAGCCGAGGTGGTCCAGCCCCGCTCGAACACCCTGGAGCCCCACCGCAACCGCCGAACCGCCCAATCGCCCCCGCTCGGGTCAGACGCCGTACATCACAAGATCGCCACAGTCTGCCCAGCCGCACCGCCCGCCCCCGAACCCCGTCCCGCCGCCCCGCTCAGGAGATCCAGGTGCACAAGCTGCACAAACCCCAGTCCAGCCGCAGCAGCGGGCCGCTCCCCCGCGCAGTGCGTACCGGAACCGTCGCACGCTGTGGCATTCCGCCCCCGAAGACCCGCAAATCCGACGAACGGAAGCTGAAACGATTCGACGGTGTCGAACGATCGAGAGATTGGCGATGACTAAGCTGCCCATGCTGGAGGTCAGCAGCTGTCAGCCACCCGGGCCCTCGTAGCTCAGCTGGATAGAGCAAGAGCCTTCTAATCTCTAGGTCGCAGGTTCGAGTCCTGCCGGGGGCACAAACGGCCTGGTCAGGGGAATCCCTGGCCAGGCCCGGCCGAAGGCCGGAAATCAGCCGGCCCATACCTTTGCCGGACGCGGTCGAAGCGCATCCGACGTCTCCGGCAAGGCATTGCCCCGAGTCGGCACTCCCGCCCGTCCAGAAGCACCCCGCCGCCACTCGGCATCACGACGCCTCAATCAGGTTGAGCCGCACTCGTGATCTTGCCCTCAGCCAGCTCACCCACGCCAGGAACCCCTATGTCCGACCGTCCCAGTCCCAGCCGGCGAACGCGGAACCGAGCAGCCCGAGTTCTCTTCGAGGAAGCGCGCCGCGCCGGGCTCGTCCAGCGAAACCTCCGCAAACTCCACTACCTCGCCCGTCACCCACGATCACTGACCGCGAGCACCCCGCGACCAGCCGCGAACCAGCGCGCCGCCGAGGTGCCGGACCAACCGACCAGACTACGCCGGTCACCCGGGCAACTCACCCTCGGCATCGATCGCGCCCGCCAGCCGATAACGCCGTCGTACCGACCGTCCACAAAGACCACCGCAACGGACGAAGCCGCCTAGCCGCCAACCACATTGGGCCAGCCCGCTCCGACGACAAGAGCCAGCTTCCCCGCTCTCGCATCAGCGGAGGCGAACGCGGGCATCCGCGCTCCTCGTACCCGAAGCCGCCCAGCGCGTAACAGGGCTGGATTGGCAATCGGGCTGGTCGAATCAGCGCATCGGGGCAACCAGAAGCCGGACGCCGCCGAGCGGAAGGCGTAACCGCTGGATCCCCTCCGGCCACGACATGGACAAGACAAGCTGAGCTTCCCGCCTGAGCCCGCGCAGAGGTCGAGTGCCGATCACGACGCCCCCTGGAGATGTCCGATCATCGCGGTGGCGAACTTCTTCGCGATGCTGCAGGGGTCCTTCTTGTTCGAACCCATGCTGATGTTCGGCAGGACCGAGACGGCGAGCTGGTCGGTG
>NZ_JARACH010000026.1:0-117457 GCF_029087445.1 Amycolatopsis sp. La24 | reverse complement strand
GCGATGAGCAGCCTCGACCTTGTACTCAGCCGTGTACGACCGGCGCTTGCGAGGAGGCATGAGGACATCCTTTCAGCAGGACGACTGATCCTGCTAACTCGGTGTCCACTACCCGGGGTGAACCTCACAGCGCCGCGATCCCGCACTTCTGATCACAAGCTTTCTCCTCGCGAGCCCACGTGGAGCCAGGCTGCCGCTAGAACTTGCTGCGAGGTCGATGCGAAGCCGTCGCTTCCCTCGCTCGCGCGCAGCGCTTGATGACGGCTGTCAACGGCCAGATGGATCTGGCTCTGGCTTGAAGTCCGTGATCGGACAGCGACCGGTGGTCGGCCGGTCGGTGGCGTAGTCGATCCTGTTGGTGGTGCGAAGATCAGGGTCTGAAAAGGTTGTTTCCTCATCTCGCTCCGCTTGCTGTGGACGGACTGGTAATTCGCCCTGCGCAGGTGTCGGCTCGGACACCTCGCAGACCTCGAGCGCGTTCGAGTGTTGCGGTTCGATGATCAACGCGCGCACAGCGTTTTCCTTCCTTCGGGGTCTCGTTTGCGGTGGGATAACCGCTCCAAGTCGTTGTCGCCAGCGGTTTTCGCGTTGATTGGCGGTTCCGCTGTCTCGGACAGTCGGGGCATCGGCTGTTGAACCAGCCGGTTGTCGCAGCTCTGCTCATGGTGAACGCCTGCAGTGTCATCCACTTTGGACAATCGGCTTCGCCGTGTCGGGCGAGGTCGTGCGGAGGTGGTCTATCTGGGTCGCGGAGCGTCGGTCAGCGTCGCTGCTTCGGAAAGCGTCGAATTCGTGCAGGGTCGAAGGGAGGGCCTTAAACGGACGGTCATCGCTTGCTCGCTTTGAGTGAGTTACCTGGTCAGCGGTGTGGATCAGGTAGCTAGGGTGCTAGCGTTTGGTTTCTGTACAACCGAATACCGTGACTGTCGGGGGAAGCCGGGCAAGAGCCGGCGCTGACTCGCAACCGTAGGTCCGCTTCATGGCGGGCAAGTCGGAATGCCTGATGGTCACGAGTGGCTCCTGCCGTCGAAGACTACGGAACGGGGCCCGGCCGCGCGTGCGCTTGACTGGGGTGTCGCGGTGACGGGTCGCGTTCAGACCACTCACCGCAAAGGACATGACTATTGTTCTCCCTGGCCAAGACTGCCGCGATCAGTGTGCTCGCGGTTCCCTTCTTCGTTTCCTCTCCGGCTGCTGCCGCGCCCGCGTCGTACACCGACGGCCCGTGCCAGGGCATTTCGGGTGTGACTGTCGTGGTGGACGCTACGCATTTCGCGGGGGCGAAGGTGACGAGACGTTGCGTCGCCGGCGACCCGGAGACCGCTTTCGAGGCGCTGAGCGAGGCCGGGTTCGCTCCCGTGCACGGGACCGGCCAGGGGCAGCAGGGCCCCTACCAGTACTTGTGCCGGATCGACGCTCGTCCGTCCAGTTCTGCTGACCCGTGCACCGGGTTCGTGTCGGGCGCGCCGTACTGGGCGTACTGGGTGCCGGACGCCCAGAACGCCAACTGGACTTATGCCGACGACGGCGTGGACACGTCGGACCCGGCGCCGGGCACTGTGCTCGGATTCTCCTTCGGCGCGGGCACCGCGTCGGACCCGAATCAGATGAGCTTGACGCTGGCACAGGCGAAGGACCCGAACTGGACCGGTTCGTGAGGCAGGGTGCCGGTGCGGTGGCCTGCGCATTGGCGCTGGCCACGGCGTTTCCGGCACCCGGGCTGGCGGTGCCCGCGCCGCAGGCGGCCGGGCCCGCCGCGGCCGCTGGGGAGTTCCTGGCTCGGGAGTTCGGCAGGCTCGACAATGCTTTTCCGAGCCCGACCTCGCCCGGCAACAACGATGCGGGGCTGATGGCCGATGCGCTGCTGGCCCTGCACCGGGCGGGAGTGGCGCCTGCCGTCCAGGCGAAGGCGACCGCGAAGCTGCGCGCGAATTTCTTCAGCGCGACGATCGTGTCGGCGGGCGTCCTGGGCAAGGACATGATCGTGGCCGCGGATCAGGGCGTGAATCCGCGGCAGTGGGGGAAAGACAGTGCGGGCAAGGACATCGACCTCGTCGCGCGGCTCAGTGCGGCGCAGAATTCCGCGGGTGCTTTCGAGGACACCGCGGCCAGCGGGGCACGCACTCCGGCCAACGTGTTCAGCCAGGCATTGGCGCTGATCGGCTTGCGCAAGGCCGGGATCGGCAATCCCGCGGGTGCGGCGGCGTTGCTGCGCCAGCAGTGTCCGGGCGGAGGGTTTCGGTTGAACGTGCCGGTCGGCGACGCGACCGGGCAGTGCGCGTCGGACGCCGAAGTCAGCGCGGACACCACCGCGATGGGGATGTGGGCGCTCGTTGAGATCGGCGGCCACCAACCGCAGGTGGCGAAGGCGTTGGGCTGGCTGCGTGCTCAGCAGGATCCCGTGACCGGGGCGTTCAGCGCGGATCCGAAGAACCCGGCGCAGGTGAATACCAACTCCTCCGGATTGGCCGCGATGGCGCTGGCGCTCGGTGGCGACGGCAAGGCGGCTTCGCGGGCGACCGGGTGGCTGGCCGCCATGCAGGTGCCGCAGAGCGTGCCGGTTCCGGCGATGGCCGGCGCGATCGCGAAGAGCCAGACAGATCTGGACACGATCAACCGTGACGCGAAGTCTTTCTGGCTCAAGCCCAGCGGCTCCGACAACCTGGGCAAGCAGGACGGCCTGCGCCGGGCCACTGCGCAGGCGTTGCTGGGCCTGGCCGCCGCGGTTCCCGGCCCGGTGCCGCCGCGCCCGCCCGGCAACCCGCCGCACGACGACGCGCCTCCGGGCATCCCGGTGCGCGGTGCTCCGGGCCCGGTTGTCGGCAAGTCCGGTGGCAGGCCCGTCGCCGCGCCGCGGACCGACTTGGTGGCGCCGGAACCGCCCGCGGTGTCGACCACAGTCTTGAATGTGCCTGCGAGTGGCCCCCCTGCCCCGGCGCCGAGCGCACAGCCGGTGCCGGTGACCGCCTCGACGCCCGATCGGGTGGGGCAGGCGCGAGCGCTCGAGTCCCGCCCGGCGTCGTTCTGGACCGGCCCGGAGGGTGTCGCGGCAGCGGTACTGGCCGGGTTGCTGTTCGCCGCGGGCACGTTCTGGTTCCTGGTGCGGCGCAAGGGATCCCGGTCGTGAGGCGGTGGACGGCGGTGCTGCCGGCCGGATTTTTGGCGATGGGCGGTGCCGTCGTCGCAGCGCCTGTTGTCGCGGCGGCACCGGCGTGCACGGCGACTTCCGGGGTGCTGGTGGTCGTGGACTTCGGATCTCTCGGCGGGGGAGTGGTGCAGCGTTGTCTGGGAACACCGCCCGAAACCGGATATGACGCGTTGCGCGCGGCAGGATTCCGTACCGCCGGAACCGTGCACGACGGTCCGGCTTTCGTGTGTCGCATCGACGATCGGCCCTCGCCGGCGGTGGAGCCGTGCACGGATACTCCGCCGACCACGGCGTACTGGTCGTATTGGGACGGCAACGTCGGCACGAACCGGTGGGAGTACAGCAACGAGGGCGCGATGAGCGCAACCCCGCGAGCAGGCCAGGTCGAGGGATGGTCGTTCGGGAGCGGGCAGCCGCCGCACTCTGCGGTGACCGCGCTGGTCGCCCCGGCGGGACAGCCTCGCCCGCAAGGCGGTGTAGTGGGCCCGGGTGCGCAGAACGGTCCGCCGACAGGGGACAGCGCACCGCTGCAGCAGGCGTCTGCGGGCGCGCAGCCGCCGCGGAGTTCCGGAGCCATCGCGCCGAGCGAGCCGCCGTCGATGCAGGCTAACGTGTCCGCCCCGGCGGAGTCTTCTCGGCCATCGGGATCGAGTAGCGCTCCGGAACCGGCGGCGGCCGCGTCCGATGCCGTTGCCACGACTGGATTCCCGACGTTGCCGGTGGTGGCGTTCGGGGCGATCTGGCTGCTGGGAATCCTTGCCGCGATCGTGGTCCGGCGCCGCCGCAAACGGGCGGCGGAGTGATCGGCGCCGCCGCGCTGCCGCGGATGCTGCATCCCGCGGCGTGGTGGATCTGGGCGCTCGGCATGGCGACGGCGGCCAGCAGGACCACGAACCCATTGCTGCTCGGCTTGATTCTCGCGGTGGCCGGGCTCGTGGTGGCGCTCCGGCGCGGGGAGGCCCCGTGGGCGCGGGGTTTTCGCGCGTACCTGGTCCTGGCGCTGGTGGTGATCGGGTTCCGGGTGCTGTTCCGGATTCTGCTCGGTTCCGCCTTCACCGGGGGCGGGCATCTGCTGTTCACAGTGCCGCAGATTCCGCTGCCGCACTGGATGGCCGGGGTGCGCCTCGGCGGACCGGTCGAGTTGGAGGGCATTCTGAGCGCCGCTTACGACGGTTTGCGGCTGGCCACGTTGCTGGTGTGCGTCGGCGCGGCCAACACGCTCGCCAATCCGAAGCGGGTCCTGCGGATGCTGCCCGGTGCCTTGTACGAGATCGGCACCACCGTGGTGATCGCGCTGACGGTGGCGCCGCAGCTGATCGAGAGCGGCCAGCGGATCATGCGTGCCCGAGCGCTGCGCGGAACCACCGGGAAACTGTTCCGGACGGTGGCGTTGCCGGTGCTGGCCGACGCGCTGGACCGGGCGATCGCGCTGGCTGCGGCGATGGACTCGCGCGGCTACGGCCAGAGCCGGGAGCGGTCCGCGGCCGCGCGACGCACCGCCGCGGCGCTGATGCTGGCCGGCCTGCTCGGTTTGTGCGTGGGCAGCTACGGGTTGCTGGCCGCCGACCAGCACAGCTACGGGCCGCCGATGCTGGTCGCGGGCGCGGCGGTGTGCTGCCTGGGGCTTTATCTCGGCGGGAGACGGGTCCAGCGGAGCCGCTACCGGCCGGATCCCTGGTCGGTGCCGGAGTGGGCGGTCGCGGCGTCCGGTGTCGTCGTGGTCGTGCTGGTCGCGTCGGCGGATCCGGTCGTGCTGAACCCGCCGCTGCTGGCACCGGGGATGGACGTGCTGGCCTTGGCCGGGATTCTCGCCGGGTTGCTGCCCGCGGTCGCCGCACCGCCCCCGCCCGCGCTGACCGCGCGGTACCGGCAGGGAGTGCTGCGGTGATCGACTTCTGCGAGGTGAGCATCGCCTACCGGGGGACACCGGTGCTGTGCGACGTCTCCCTGCGCATCGACGAGGGCGAGCTGGCCCTGGTGGTGGGCCGCACCGGTTCCGGGAAATCGACGCTGCTGGGCGCGGTGAACGGGCTGGTGCCGCACTTCACCGGCGGGCGGATGGCCGGCCGGGTCACCGTCGCCGGCCGGGACACCCGCACGCATCGGCCGCGCGAGCTGGCCGCGGTGGTCGGAGTGGTCGGGCAGGACCCGGTCGCCGGATTCGTCACCGATTCGGTGGAGGAAGAACTGGCCTACGGCATGGAACAGCTGGGCGCGCCCGCCGACGTGATGCGCAAGCGGGTCGAGGAGACGATGGACCTGCTGGGCATCGCGGAGCTGCGGGACCGTCCGCTCCGCACGCTGTCCGGCGGACAGCAGCAGCGGGTCGCGATCGGCTCCGTGCTCGCCGCCGGCCCGCGGGTGCTGGTTCTCGACGAACCGACCTCCGCGCTGGACCCCGGTGCGGCGGAAGAAGTCCTGGCCGTCGTGACCCGGCTGGTCCACGACCTCGGCATCACCGTATTGATCGCCGAGCACCGGCTGGAACGAGTGCTGCAGTACGCCGACCGGGTGCTGACCGTGGACGGCGGCCGGGTGACCGTCGACGAGCCAGCCCAGGCGATGCGGTCCGCGCCGATCGCCCCGCCGGTGGTCGCGCTGGGGCGGCTCGCCGGGTGGGATCCGTTGCCCTTGTCGGTCCGCGACGCCCGCCGCCGGGCGCAGCCACTGCGCGCCGAACTTCCCGCGGCACCGGTGCCGCCACCACTCGAGACCGGCGCGAAGACGTTGTCCAGCCGAGATGTCGTGGTCCAATACGGCGGCACGGTCGCTGTGCGCGAAGTGTCGCTGAGCGCGGCAGCCGGGGAAACGGTGGCGTTGATGGGGCGAAACGGCTCCGGCAAGTCGTCGCTGCTGTGGGCATTGCAGGGCAGCGGCACCCGGAACCGCGGCGAGGTCGCGATCCGCGGGACGGATCCCGCGAACCTGAAGCCGTTGCCGCGCCGGGAACTCGCCGCTCTGGTCCCGCAGTCCCCGGCCGATCTGCTGTACCTGCACACCGTCGGCGAAGAACTGGGCTCTGCCCGCGCTCGCGAGATCCTGGACGAACTGGCCCCCGGCATCGACCCGGACGCGCATCCGCGCGACCTTTCCGAAGGCCAGCGCCTCGCCCTCGCGCTCGCCGTGCAACTCTCCGCCAACCCCGCGGTGCTGCTGCTCGACGAACCGACCCGCGGCCTCGACTACCCCGGCAAGCAGCGGCTCACCGCGCTGGTGCGGTCCTTTCCTGGCGCGGTCCTGATCGCCACGCACGACGTGGAATTCGTGGCGGAGACGTGTGATCGGGCTGTGGTGCTCGCCGACGGCGAAGTAGTCGCCGACGGGCCGACCGCAGACGTGGTGGTGTCGTCGCCGTTGTTCGCCCCGCAGGTGGCGAAGATCCTCGGCGGCGGCTGGCTGACCGTCGACCAGGTGGCCGAGGCGCTGCGGTGAGCCCGGTGCGCATCGGCCGCTGGTCGGCGGTCCTGCTGGTTGTGTCGTCCGTGCTGGGCGTCGCCGCGTTCTGCTGGCCGTTCTTCGTCGCTCCCGGCACGCTGCTGGCCGATGCGGCCGCCGAAGCGCCGCTGGTGTTCGGCCTGCTCCTGGTACTGGTGCTCGGCGTCCTTCTGGCCCAGTTGGCAGACGGCGGGATCGACGCGAAAGCGCTGGCGTTGCTGGGAGTGCTGGCCGCGGTCAACGCAGCACTGCGTCCGCTCGGGGCCGGTGCAGGCGGCATCGAGACCGTCTTCTTCCTGCTGGTGCTCGCCGGACGGGTGTTCGGCCCTGGGTTCGGCTTCACCCTCGGCGCGGTGTCGCTGTTCGCCTCGGCACTGCTGACCGGCGGGATCGGGCCGTGGCTTCCGTTCCAGATGTTCGGCTGCGCCTGGGTCGGGCTTGGCGCGGGACTGCTTCCCCGCGCCAAGGGCCGTCTCGAAATCGTCCTGCTGGCGGCGTACGGCGCGGTGTCCGCCTTCGGATACGGGCTCGCGTTGAACCTCTCGTTCTGGCCGTTCGCGCTCGGCGCGCACACCGCCCTGTCCTTCGACCCCAACGCCTCGACACTGACCAACTTCGGCCACTACTTCCTCTTCGACGCGGCGACCTCTCTGGGCTGGGACACCGGCCGCGCAGTGACTAACGTCGTGGCGATAGCGGTGTTCGGCCCGCTGGTCCTGGCGACACTGCGCCGCGCGTCGCGGCGGGCCGCTTTCGAGACGCCGGCGGAATTCCACGACGCGCGGGCGTGACGCGATCAGGCTCGGGCGACGGCGCGCTGAGCCTGCCCGCTATAGGTGCTGGACGGGCGGATGAGGCTGTTCGCCGCGAGTTGTTCGGTGATGTGCGCGGTCCAGCCGGTGATGCGGGCGGCGACGAAGATCGGCGTGAACACCGGGGTGTCGAAGCCCATCAGGTGATAGGCGGGTCCGGCGGGGTAGTCGAGGTTGGGGTGCAGGCCTTTCTCCGCGTACATCGCCCGCGCGAGAGCTTCGTACAGGTCCAGCAGCCGGTGCCCGTCGCGGAGTTCGGCGACGACCTGCAGGGCCTGGCGCATCGTCGGGACGCGCGAGTCGCCCTTCTTGTAGACGCGGTGGCCGAAGCCCATGATCTTGCGTTTCTCCGCCAGTGCCGTCTCGAGCCATTTCTCGGCGTTGTCCGCGGAGCCGATTTCCTCGAACGTCTCCATCACGGCTTCGTTGGCGCCGCCGTGCAGCGGTCCTTTGAGCGCGCCGATCGCGGCGGTGACCGCACTGTACAGATCGGACAGTGTCGAGGTCACGACGCGCGAGGTGAAGGTGGACGCGTTGAAGCTGTGTTCGGCGTAGAGCACCAGCGAGGTCTCGAACGCGCGGACGATCGCCGGTTCCGGCACCGAACCCAGTGCCAGATAGAGGAAGTTCTCGGCGTAACCCAGGTCGTCGCGCGGGTTGAGCGGGAGCAGGCCCCGGCGCCGGCGCTGGGTGAGCGCGACGACCGTCGGCAGCGCGGCGAACAGCCGGAGCGCCTTGGCCTGGTTGGCGGCGGGGCTGTTGTCGTCCTCGTCCGGGTCGTTCGCGCCGAGGATGCTCACCGCAGTGCGGAGCGTGTCCATCGGATGCGCGGATTCGGGCAGGGCGAGCAGGGTGAGGACGAGATCGTGCGGCAGCGCGCGGTGGGCGCGTTCGATCGCGTTCTGCTCGGCCAGTTGGTCTGCCGTCGGGAGTTCTCCGTGCCACAGCAGGTGGGCGACCTCTTCGAAGCTGCAGTGCGCGGCGAGGTCCTGGACCGGGTAGCCGCGGTAGGTCAGCGAGTTGGTGTCCGGGTTGACCATGGAGACCGCGGTGGTGTCGACGACGACTCCGGCAAGTCCTTTGTGGATAGCGGGTGCAGACATAGGTGTCCCCTTGAAGGAATGCGCGCCGGGTCAGACGCGGAAGTTGAAAACGTTCTCGTCGAAGGCGTTGTATTCGGAGTAGTCGAGCAGGTCGTAAAGGTCGCGGCGGTGCTGCATCTGTTCGAGCAGCGACGCTTGGCTGCCCTCTTCGGTGATCGTGCGCAGGCCGGTTTCCGCGGCGTGCATGGCCAGGCGCAGCAGGGTCACCGGGTAGATGACCACGTTGACGCCCGCGGATTCGAGCGTTGTCACGTCGAGGAGTTCGCTTTTCCCGAATTCGGTCATGTTCGCCAGAATCGGGATGTCGACGGCCTTGCGGAGCTTCTCGAAATCGGCGGCGTCGGCCATCGCCTCGGGGAACAGCAGGTCCGCGCCCGCGTCGGCGAATTCCTTCGCGCGGATGATTGCCTCGTCCATGCCGTGCACGGCTTTGGCGTCGGTGCGCGCGGCGATGACGAAGTTGGGGTCGCGGCGGGCGTCGACGGCGGCTTTGATCCGCTTGACCGCGGTTTCGCGGTCCACGACGTCCTTTCCGTCGAGGTGGCCGCATCGCTTCGGGTTCACCTGGTCTTCCAGGTGCATCCCGGCGACCCCGGCGTCTTCCAGCAGCTGGACGGTGCGGGCGGCGTTCATCGGCTCGCCGAACCCGGTGTCCGCGTCGACCAGCGTCGGCAGCGCGGTGACGCGCGAGATCTGCTGCGAGCGCCCGGCCACCTCGGTGATGGTGGTGAGTCCGATGTCGGGCAGGCCGAGATCGGCGGACAGGACCGCGCCGGAGATGTAGACGCCGTCGAAGCCGCGTCGTTCGATCAGCTTCGCGCTGAGCGGGTTGAACGCGCCGGGGAGTCGGAGCAGCCGTCCTGAACCGAGGGCTTCGCGGAACCCGGCGCGCTTCTCCGCGGCTGGGGGAGTGGCGTGGAGCATCAGAAGATCCCCTTCGTCTTCGGGGTCGCGTCGATTGCCGACGGCAGAGCGAGTTCGCGAACTTCGTCGGCGTCCAGTTCGGACAGTCGGCTCACGGCGTCGAGGAACCGGTCCTGGTCCGCCTGGGCGATCACCCCGTCGGCGAGGGTGCGGAATTTCGCCACGTAGTGCTCGCGGGCGAACGGCCGGGCCCCGGCGGGATGGGCGTCGGCGACGGCGATCTCGTCGGTGATCGTGGTCCCGTCGGCCAAGGTGACCTCGACGCGGCCGCCGAACGCCGGTTCCGGCTCGTGATAGCGCCGGGTCCACTCTGGATCCTCCACAGTGGACACTTTTTGCCACAGCTCCACGGTGTCCGGGCGGGTCGCGCGTTCCCGGGCGTAGGAGGCTTCGTGGTGCCAGCTGCCGTCTTGGAGAGCGACCGCGAAGATGTACGGGATCGAGTGGTCGAGCGTTTCGCGGCTGGCGTTCGGGTCGTACTTCTGCGGGTCGTTCGCGCCGGAGCCGATCACGTAGTGCGTGTGGTGGCTCGTGTGGATCACGATCCGTTCCACCTTGCCCAGTTCGCCGATCCGCGGCCCGAGCCTGCGGGCGAGGTCGATCAGCGCCTGGCTCTGGTACTCCGCCGAGTGTTCCTTGGTGTAGGTGTCCAAAATGGACCGCTTGGGCTCGCCGGGCTCGGGCAGCGGCACGGTGTAGCGCGCTTCCGGGCCGCTGAGCAGCCAGGCGATGAAGCCGTCTTCGCCCTCGTAGATCGGGCTCGGCGCGCCCTCGCCGCGCAGCGCCCGGTCGACCGCCTCGATCGCGGTCTTCCCGGCGAACGCGGGCGCGTAGGCCTTCCAGGACGAGATCTCGCCCTTGCGGGACTGGCGGGTGGTCGTCGTGGTGTGCAGCGCTTGGCCGATCGCCTGGTACACGGTTTCGGTGTCCAGCCGCAGCAGCGCGCCGAGGCCGCCGGCGACCGACGGCCCGAGGTGCGCGATGTGGTCGATCTTGTGCTCGTGCAGGCATATTCCGCGGACGAGGTCGACCTGCAGCTCGTACCCGGCGGCGATCCCGCGGACCAGGTCGGCTCCGGTGCGGCCGGTGTGCTGTGCGACGGCGAGGATCGGCGGGATGTTGTCGCCCGGGTGCGAGTAGTCGGCGGCGAGGAAGGTGTCGTGATAGTCCAGTTCGCGGACCGCGACGCCGTTGGCCCACGCGGCCCACTCTGGGGAGTACCGGCCGGAGACTCCGAACACGGCCGCGCCGGGGCTGGCCGGATGCGCGAGCGCCTGGTCGCGGGCGGCGGACACCGGCCGCCGGGACAGCGAGGCGGCGGCGACCGCGGCGTTGTCGATCACCCGGTTGACCACCATGTCGGCGACCTCGGGCAGCACCGGCGCCGGATCGGTGGCGACGGACGCCAGCTTCCAGGCCAGCTGCTCTTCGCGCGGCAGCGGCTCGGCGGACCGGTAGGTGCGGACGGTGTGGTCGGTCATCGCGTTCCTTTGTGAATGTTGTGCGGCTTGGCTGTCAGCGTGGCACTCGCGCGGTTACGTGGCCAGCGCTCGCGCCGGTGAAGTCTTGTGAAGGTTGGCTCGGGTCTTGTAACAGTTGTTAAAGTCAGTGTGTGGAGAAGATGTACGCCGGGGCGCGGCTGCGGCAGCTGCGCGAGGACCGGTCGCTGTCCCAGTCGGACCTGGCGCGGCTGCTGGAGATCTCGCCCAGCTACGTGAACCAGCTGGAACACAACGGCCGTCCGCTGACCCTGCCGGTGTTGCTGAAGCTCACTGAGCACTTCGGCGTGGACGCCGAGTTCTTCGCGCCGCAGGACACCGTCCGCTTGGTCGCGGACGTGCGCGAGGTGTTCGCCGACGACACGGTGGACGGTGCGATCTCACCGGTCGAAATGGACGAACTGACCGCGAAACTGCCGGGCGTCGCCCGCACGATGGTCGCGCTGCACCGCCGTTATCGCGAAGCGGTCGAGAACATCGCCGCGCTCACTGCGGAGCAGGGAGTGGACCAGACGACGGTGCAGCAGCCGCACGAGAAGGTCCGCGACTGGTTTTACGCCCGCAACAACCACGTCGGCACGCTTGACCAAGCCGCGGAAGACCTCGCGGCGGAGTTGCGGCTGCATCCCGGCGAAGTGCGCGCGGGGCTGGTCACCGCGCTGAAGGAACGACACGGCGTGCGGGTGGTCGCCGAGCAGCTCGGTACTGGGCAACACTTCTTCGACCGTCGGCGCAAGGTTCTGCAGCTCTCGCCGATGCTCCGGCCGGGACAGGTCGCGTTCCGGCTGGGGTCCGAACTGGCGATGCTGGAGTCCGGTGCCGAGATCGACCGGCTCGCCGCCAGCAGCGGGTTCGCCGACGAAACCGCGCGACGGCTGCTGCGGATCGGCCTCGCCAACTACTACGCGGGCGCGCTGGTGCTCCCGTATCGAGTGTTTCTCGGTGCAGCGGAACGACTTCGCTACGACGTGACGCTGTTGTCCGGGGAGTTCGGCGTCGGCTTCGAGACTGTGTGCCATCGACTGTCCACTTTGCAGCGTCGCGGCGCGCGCGGGGTGCCGTTCTCGTTCGTCCGGGTCGATCGCGCGGGCAACGTGTCGAAACGCCAGTCGGCCACCGGATTCCACTTCTCCCGCGCGGGCGGCTCGTGTCCACTATGGATCGTCTACGAGGCGTTTTCCTCGCCGGGCCGGATCGTCACGCAGATCGCCGAACTGCCGGACGGCAAGAAGTACTTCTGGCTCGCCCGCACGGTCACGCGTGCGGCGGGCGGGCACGGCGAACCGGGCAAGACGTTCGCGATCGGCCTTGGCTGCGAATTGCGGCACGCGAACCGGCTCGTGTACTCCGACGGGCTGGCGCTCGGGAAGGACGCGGCGGTGACCCCGATCGGCATCGGCTGCAAAGTGTGCGAGCGCCCGGCGTGCCCGCAGCGCGCGTTCCCGGCGATCGGCCGCCCGCTGCGGGTGGCCGACCACACGAGCAGCGTGCTGCCGTACCCGCCGCTGGGATGAGCGCGCGCAGCCTAGCGGCGGATCGGCCGCCCGGATGAGGGGTGCGCCACTCTCGACATACTTGGACTTCCTACTTTATGGTGTCCACAGGTCCACGGTGCAGGGAAGCCGGTGCGAATCCGGCGCGGTCCCGCCACTGTGACCGGGGAGTGCCGTCCCACGCGGGAAAGGCCACTGGCGAGAGCCGGGAAGGCCGGGACGGGGCAGATCCGGGAGCCAGGATACCGGCTGTGGACGTCCGTGTTCGTCCACGAGGATGGAGCAGAACGCATGTGGCTGACCCCTGCCTGCGTGAAAGACGCCGACCCGCCGCCGCTGCGGTAGGTCCGCGCCGTCCTGCCGTGCCGCGGCGGGATCCGGTGCTTGTCGCGCCGCGCGGTTTCCGTGTGGCGGCTCTCTCCTGCGCTCTTTCCGAAAGGCTTCGTTGTGACTGCTGAACTCACGCACTTCGTCGGCGGCAAACCGGTTCCTGGCACGTCCGGGCGGTTCGCCGACGTCTACGACCCCAGCTCCGGCACGGTCCAGGCACGGGTCCCGCTGGCCTCCGCGGCAGAAGTCGCCGCCGCGGTCGGCGTGGCCGCCGAGGCACAGCGCGAATGGGCGCGATGGAACCCGCAGCGCCGCGCCCGCGTGCTGATGCGGTTCGTCGACCTGGTCCGCGCGGAGGAGGACAGCCTGGCGCGGCTCCTCTCGTCCGAACACGGCAAGACCGTCGCCGACGCGCGCGGCGACATTGAGCGCGGACTTGAGGTCGTGGAGTTCGCGATCGGCATCCCGCACCTGCTCAAGGGCGAGTTCAGCGACAGCGCGGGCACCGGGATCGACGTGTATTCGATGCGCCAGCCGCTGGGCGTCGTCGCCGGGATCACGCCGTTCAACTTCCCGGCGATGATCCCGCTGTGGAAGGCGGGGCCGGCGCTGGCGTGCGGCAACGCGTTCGTGCTCAAGCCGTCCGAGCGCGACCCGTCGGTGCCGTTGCGGCTGGCCGAGCTGTTTCTCGAAGCTGGCCTGCCGCCGGGCGTGTTCCAGGTGGTCAACGGCGACAAGGAAGCCGTGGACGCGCTGCTCACCGATCCGCGGGTCGAGGCCGTCGGCTTCGTGGGTTCGTCGGACATCGCGCAGTACGTGTATTCGCAGGCTGCGGACCACGGCAAACGCGCGCAGTGCTTCGGCGGCGCGAAGAACCACCTGATCGTGATGCCGGACGCTGACCTCGACAAGGTTGTGGAAGCGCTCGTCGGCGCCGGGTACGGCTCGGCGGGGGAGCGTTGCATGGCGATCTCGGTCGCGGTGCCGGTCGGCGAAGCGACCGCCGACGCGCTGGTGGAACGGCTGGCCGCCCGCGTCACAACGCTCAAGGTCGGCGCCGCGCTGGACGAGACCGCCGACTTCGGCCCGCTGGTCAGCTCGGCCGCGGTGCAGCGGGTGCGCGACTACGTCGACATCGGCGTCGCCGAGGGCGCGGAGCTGGTGGTGGACGGCCGGGACGTCACTGTCGAAGGGCACGAGAACGGCTTCTTCCTCGGCGGCTGCCTGTTCGACAAGGTGACACCGGAGATGCGGATCTACCGCGAGGAGATCTTCGGCCCGGTGCTCGCGGTGGTGCGCGCGGCCGACTACGAGGAGGCGCTGCGGCTGCCGAGCGAGCACGAATACGGCAACGGCGTCGCGATCTTCACCCGCGACGGCGACACCGCCCGCGACTTCACGTCGCGGGTCGACACCGGCATGGTCGGCGTGAACGTGCCGATCCCGGTGCCGATCGCCTACCACACGTTCGGCGGCTGGAAGCGGTCCGGCTTCGGCGACCTGAACCAGCACGGCCCGGATGCGGTGCGGTTCTACACCAAGACCAAGACCGTCACCTCGCGCTGGCCCTCCGGGACCAAGGAAAACGCGAGCTTCGTCATCCCGACGATGGACTGAGGCGCGCCGTGCATCTCACCGACGAGCAGCGCGCGCTGCGCGACACGGCGGCCGAATTCGCCGCCGAACACCTCGCACCGCACGCGCTGGAATGGGACCGGGACAAGCATTTCCCGGTCGACGTGCTGCGGAAAGCGGCCGAACTCGGCCTCGGCGGGCTGTACCTGCCTGAGGACGTCGGCGGCTCCGCACTGGGCAGGCTGGACGGCGTGCTGGTGTTCGAGGCGCTGGCCACCGGATGCCCGTCGATCGCGGGCTACGTGTCCATTCACAACATGGTCGCCGCGATGATCGACCGGTTCGGCGACGAACGGCAGCGCGACCGCTACCTGCCGCGAATGTCCACTATGGAATCACTGGGCAGCTACTGCCTGACCGAACCGGGGGCCGGTTCGGACGCCGCGGCACTGTCCACGCGAGCCCGCCGCGACGGCGACGAGTACGTGCTGGACGGGGTGAAGCAGTTCATCTCCGGTGCGGGCTCCTCGGAGGTGTACGTGGTGCTGGCCCGTACCGGCGGAGCCGGCGCGAGCGGGATCTCGGCGTTCATTGTGGACCGGGAAACGCAGGGACTTTCCTTCGGCGCCAACGAAAGCAAGATGGGCTGGAACGCCCAGCCGACCCGGCAGGTCGTGTTCGACAGTGTCCGGGTTCCAGCGACGGCGCTGCTCGGCGACGAAGGAGGCGGCTTCCGGGTGGCGATGTCCGCTTTGGACGGCGGGCGGCTCAACATCGCCGCCTGCTCGCTCGGCGGCGCGGACGCCGCGCTGACCAAGACGGTGCGCCACCTGACTGAACGCACGGCATTCGGCGCTCCGCTGTCGGACGCTCAAGCATTGCGGTTCCGGCTCGCCGACATGCGCACCGGATTGGAAGCCGCGCGCACCCTGTTGTGGCGCGCGGCGGACGCGTACGACCGCGGCGATCCGGACGCGACGTCGCTGTCCGCGATGGCGAAACGGTTCTGCACCGACACCGGGTTCGACATCGCCAACGACGCGCTGCAACTGCACGGCGGATACGGCTACCTCGCCGAATACGGCGTGGAGAAGATCGTCCGCGATCTGCGCGTGCACCAGATCCTCGAAGGCACCAACGAAATCATGCGGGTCATCATCTCCCGCCGGATGTTGCGGGAGGCGGCATGAGCGACGTCGAGTTCCTCGTCCACAGCGGACTGGGCCGGATCACCCTGAATCGGCCGAAGGCCCTCAACGCACTGACCCACGGCATGGTCCGGGAAATCGCCGAGCACCTGGAAAAGTGGCGTGCCGACCCGGGCGTGCGCGCGGTGGTGGTCGACGGTGCGGGCGAGCGCGGCCTCTGCGCCGGCGGCGACATCCGGTCGATCTATGAGGACGCCCGTTCCGGCGGCACCGCGTCGCTGGAATTCTGGGCCGACGAATACCGGCTGAACGCGCTGATCGGCCGGTACCCGAAACCGTACGTCGCGATCATGGACGGCTTGGTGATGGGCGGTGGCGTCGGGATTTCCGCGCACGGCAGCCATCGAGTCGTCACCGACCGGTCGCGCGTCGCCATGCCCGAGACCGGCATCGGGTTCGTCCCCGACGTCGGCGGGACCTGGCTGCTGTCCCACGCGCCGGGCCAGCTCGGCACCCACGCCGCGCTCACCACCGCTCAGCTTTCCGGTTCCGACGCGATCCACTGTGGACTCGCCGACCGTTACGTCCCGGCCGACCGGCTCCCGGACTTCTACGACGCGCTGGCCACTCGCACCCCGGACGCGGCACTGGACCTGGTCGCGGAAACCCCGCCGTCGAGCCCGCTCGCCGCAGCGCGGGAGTGGATCGACCGCTGCTACGCGCCGGACACCGTCGAGGACATCCTCGTCCGGCTCCGCGACGGGGGAGAAGCGGCGGTCTCGGCGGCCAAGCAGATCGAGGGCAAATCGCCGATCGCGCTGAAGGTCGCGCTCCGCGCTCTGCGCACCGCGGCCGGGTTGCCGGACCTGGAAAGCGCGCTGGTCCAGGAGTACCGGATCTCGCACCGCGCGCTGTCCTCCGCGGAGCTGGTCGAGGGAATCCGGGCGCAGATCATCGACAAAGACCGGTCGCCCAGGTGGTCTCCGTCCACAGTGGCCGAAGTGACCGACGAGCTGGTCGATTCCTATTTCGCCGATCTCGGCGCCGCTGAGCTGGCGGGGGTGCGGAACTGATGGCCGTCGCTTTTCTGGGTCTGGGCAACATGGGCGGCCCGATGGCCGCCAACCTCGTCAAGGCGGGAGAGCGGGTGGTCGGCTACGACCCGGTCCCCGAGGCGGCGGACGCGGCTGCGACTGCCGGAGTGTCCGTTGTGGACTCGCCAGCCGCCGCGGTGGCCGAGGCGCAGGTCGTGCTCACGATGCTGCCCAGCGGCAAGCACGTCCTGGATCTGTACCGCGAGATCGTCCCGCTCGCGCAACCGGACACGTTGTTCCTCGACTGCTCGACCATCGAGGTCGCCGACGCGCGGGGCGCGGCCGAACTGGCCGTCGCGGCTGGGCACCAGGCCGTCGACGCCCCGGTGTCGGGCGGGGTGGTCGGCGCGACAGCGGGCACGCTGACGTTCATGGTCGGCGGCCGGTCCGAAGCCTTCATCGCCGCGGAACCGTATCTGCACCGGATGGGCGCGAAGTTCGTCTACTGCGGAGACTCCGGGGCCGGGCAAGCAGCGAAGATCTGCAACAACATGATCCTCGGCGTTTCGATGATCGCGGTGAGCGAGGCGTTCGCGCTCGGCCAGGCACTGGGGCTCACCGACCAGGCGCTGTTCGACGTCGCGTCGACCGCGTCCGGCCAATGCTGGGCACTCACCACGAACTGCCCCGTGCCCGGCCCGGTTCCCGCCAGCCCGGCGAACCGCGGATACGAAGGCGGCTTCGCCAGCGGCCTGATGCTGAAAGACCTTCGCTTGGCCCAAGCCGCCGCCGAGGCCGTCGACGTCCGCACCGCACTGGGCAAACACGCGACCGACCTTTACACCGAGTTCGTCGCCGAAGACGGCCCTGGCCGCGATTTCTCCGCCATCGTCACCACCCTCCGGGAGAACGGAACCGCATGACCGAGACCATCACCGTCGACCGCCCGGCCCCGCGCGTCGCGCAGATCACGCTCAACCGCCCCAAGGCGCTGAACGCGTTGAACCTGCAGACCATGCGCGAACTCACCGAAGCCGCTGCCGACCTCGACCGTTCCGCCGACGTCGGCGCGATCGTGCTCACCGGCTCGGACCGCGCGTTCGCCGCGGGCGCGGACATCAAGGAAATGGCCCCGCGCACGTACAGCGAAATGCACGCCGAGGACTGGTTCGCCGGCTGGGACGCGCTCACCCGAGTCCGCACCCCGCTGATCGCCGCGGTCGCCGGCCACGCACTGGGCGGCGGCTGCGAACTCGCGATGATGTGCGACCTGCTGCTCGCCGCGGACACCGCGCGCTTCGGCCAGCCCGAAATCACCCTCGGCGTCATCCCAGGCATGGGCGGTTCACAGCGGCTGACCCGCGCGATCGGCAAGGCGAAAGCGATGGACCTGATCCTCACCGGACGCACCCTGAACGCCGAAGAAGCCGAGCGCGCCGGGCTGGTGTCACGGGTCGTTCTGGCGGCGGACCTGCTCGCCGAGGCGATCTCCGTCGCCGAGAAGATCGGGTCCATGTCGTTCGTCGCCGCGACGACGGCCAAGGAGGCGGTGAACCGGGTGTTCGAGTCCACGCTGGCCGAAGGCGTCTTGTTCGAGCGGCGGGTGTTCCACGCGCTGTTCGCGACGCACGACCAGAAGGAAGGGATGGCGGCGTTCGCGGAGAAGCGGGCGGCGGAGTTCAAGCACGCCTGACAGCGTCCGTACGACTGGGCGCTGGTGGCGGGGCCGCCGCGCCTGTGGAGCGCGGCAAGACCCCGGTGTTCACGCCGATCTTCATTTCGGCGCGGATCGCCGGCTGGACCGCGCACATCAGAACAGTTCGCCGCCAATAGCCCGAACTGCCCGTCGAACACCTGCAACGGCAAACCGCAGCGCGCGATCGTCCGCTCGTGATCGCGCGGGCTCGAGCGCGGGGGGAGGAAAAGGCGAGCGTGGGCGGCTAGAGTGGTGGCGCAGCTGGTTCGATCCCCGTGAGTGCCATGGCGGGGATCGAGGCAAGAGGGAACCCGGTGCGAATCCGGGACTGCCCCGCAGCGGTGAGCAGGAACGACCGCCGTCAGTCTCCGCGGAGACAGCACTGAGCCCGGCCGGGCTTGGGAAGCGACGGCCAGTAGGAACCCGGCGCACGCCGGAACGCCCGCGAGTCCGAAGACCTGCCCGCTGTGCACCCGGCAACCGCGGGGTGCAGGCCGTGACCTCGCGGGTTGGGTCGTCGCCGGAATCGGGGCCGGGTGCCGGTCACCGGTTCGGCATGCCCTCCCGCAGGTCCACGCGGACTCGCGAAGGAGAGCCCCGTGACCCAGACCATTCCGACCAGCCGTGCGACCGTGTACGGCTATCCCCGCCAGGGCGCCCAGCGGGAGCTGAAGAAAGCGATCGAGTCCTACTGGAGCGGGCGCAGCGACGCCGATGCCCTGCTCTCGGCCGCCCGTGATCTGCGGCTGAGGAACCTGGTCGAGCTGCGCGAGGCCGGTGTCGACGAGATCCCGAGCAACTACTTCTCGTTCTACGACCACGTGCTTGACACCGCGTGCCTGCTGGGCGCGGTCCCCGAGCGGCACCTCGCGGCCGTCCCGGACGCGACGACCCCGGCCGGTGAGCTGGACCGGTACTTCGCCATGGCGCGCGGCACCGCGGACGCGCCGCCGCTGGAGATGACGAAGTGGTTCGACACGAACTATCACTACCTGGTGCCGGAGCTGGGGCCGGACACCCGGTTCGCGCTGAATCTGGCGAAGCCGCTGACCGAGTTCGCCGAGGCGCTGGACCAAGGCGTCACGACCCGGCCGGTGCTCGTCGGACCGGTCACCTTCCTGCTGTTGGCCAAGGACCCGACCGGCACCGAGGGCTTCCGGCCCCTGGACCTGCTCGACCGGATCGTGCCGCTGTACGCCGACCTGTTGCGGCAGCTGCGCGAAGCCGGCGCGGAGTGGGTTCAGCTCGACGAGCCCGCTCTTGTGACCGACCAGCCGGCCGACGTGCTGGCCAAGGTCGCCGAAACCTACGAAACGCTGGCCGCGGGGGAGATCCGTCCGAAGATCCTCGTCGCCTCGTACTTCGACCGGCTCGGCGAGGCGCTGCCGGTGCTGGCCTCGTCGCCGGTCGAGGGCCTGGCCCTGGACTTCACCAACAACGCGGCGGCCAACCTGGACGACCTCGCCGCTGCGGGCGGCATCGAGAACAAGCGCCTCGTCGCGGGCGTGGTCAACGGGCGCAACATCTGGGCCGCCGACCTGCCCGCCGCGCTGGGCACCCTGGGCACGCTGCTCGGGCTGGCCGGTTCGGTGGACGTCGCCGCGTCCTGCTCGCTGCTGCACGTGCCGCTGGACGTCACGCTCGAAACCGGTCTCGACCCCGAGATCGCGGGCTGGCTCTCGTTCGCCCGGCAGAAACTCGACGAGATCGTCGCCCTGCGCCGCGGCCTGACCGAGGGCCGCGCCGCGATCGGCAACGTCCTCCACATCAACGAGAGCCGTCTGGCCTCGCGCGCGGCGTCGCCGATCGTGCGGGTGCCCGCGGTCCGCGAGCGGGTCGCCGGTGTCACCGACGCCGACCTGCACCGCGCCAGTCCGTACGGGAAGCGCCGTCAGGCCCAGCAGGACCGGATCCACCTGCCCCAGCTGCCGACGACGACCATCGGCTCGTTCCCGCAGACGCAGGAGTTGCGCAAGGCCCGCGCGGCTCTGCGCAAGGGCGAACTGGACCAGGAAGCCTACGCCGAGGCGATGCGCGCCGAGATCCGCGCGGTCATCGCCGAGCAGGAGCGGATCGGCCTGGACGTGCTGGTGCACGGCGAGCCGGAGCGCAACGACATGGTGCAGTACTTCGGCGAGCAGCTCACCGGGTTCCTGGCCACCCAGCACGGCTGGGTCCAGTCCTACGGCACCCGCTACGTCCGGCCGCCGCTGATCGTCGGCGACGTGGCGCGTCCCGAGCCGATGACCGTCGAGTGGTCCGCCTACGCCCAGAGCCAGACCGAACGGCCGGTCAAGGGCATGCTGACCGGCCCGGTCACGATGCTGGCGTGGTCGTTCGTGCGGGACGACCAGCCCGAGGGCGACACCGCCCGCCAGGTCGCGCTCGCGCTGCGCGACGAGGTGCTGGACCTGGAGCGCGCGGGCATCTCGATCATCCAGGTCGACGAGCCCGCACTGCGCGAAACCCTCCCGCTGCGCACCGGGGAACGCGCCGCCTACCTGGACTGGGCCGTCGCGTCGTTCCAGCTGTCCACCTCGGGAGTGCGGGACGACACCCAGGTTCACACCCACATGTGCTACGCCGAGTTCGGCGACGTGCTGCAGGCCATCATCGACATGGACGCCGACGTGATCAGCCTGGAGGCGGCCCGCTCGAACATGGCCATCGTCGCGGGTCTCGCCGAGGCCGGCTATCCCAACGAGGCGGGCCCCGGGGTGTGGGACATCCACTCGCCGCGCGTCCCGTCCGTCGAGGAGATCGCCGGGCACCTGCGCACCGCCGTCGCGGCGTTCCCCGCCGAGCGGCTGTGGGTCAATCCCGACTGCGGGCTCAAGACCCGCGGCTACCCCGAGGTGCGGGCCACCCTCGCGAACCTGGTCGAGGCGACCGGTCGGCTGAGGGCGCGCCCGTGACGAGCGGGCAGCTTTCGCCGCGGCGGGCGGTCTTTCCGCCCGCCGCGGTTCCCGCGCAGCGGACCGTGCCCTTGCGCACGGTCCGGGACCGGCTGGCCGCGGGCACGCCGGTGCTTTCGCTGGAGTTCATGCCGCCGCGCGCGACCGACGACGCGGACCGGATCTGGCAGAACGTGCGCAGGCTGGAGTCGCTGCGCCCGGGTTTCGTGTCGGTGACCTACGGCGCCGGCGGGTCGACCCGCGACAACACCGTCGCGGTCGCCTCGCGGATCGCCCGGGACACCACGATGTTGCCGGTGGCGCATCTGACCGCGGTCGGCCATTCGGTCGGGGAGCTGCGGTCGTTCGTCGGCGCGCTGGCCGACGCCGGGGTCGTCAATGTGCTGGCGCTGCGGGGAGACCCGCCGGGCGACGTCAGCGGCGAGTGGGTTCGCCATCCGGAAGGCCTGGCGTACGCGAGCGAACTCGTCCGGCTGCTGCGGGATCACGGCGATTTCTGTGTCGGCGTGGCAGCCTTCCCGCACGGGCATCCGCGCTCGGCGAGCGTCGAGGACGACACCGCGCGTTTCGTCGCGAAGTGCCGGGAGGGTGCGGATTACGCGATCACGCAGATGTTCTTCGACGCCGACGACTACCTGCGGCTGCGGGACCGGGTCGTCGCGGCGGGGTGCGAGACGCCGATCATCGCCGCGCTGATGCCGGTCACGACGATGCGGACCATCGCGCGCTCGGAGCAGCTGTCCGGCGCGCCGTTCCGGGCGCGGCTGGCGGCTCGGTTCGCCGCCGTCGCGGACGATCCCCGAGCCGTGCGTGCGCTCGGCATCGAACAGGCGATCCTGTTGTCGCGACGGTTGCTGTCCGAAGGGGTGCCGGGGCTGCACTTCATCACGTTCAACTTCGCTCGAGCCACCGCGGAGGTCGTCGCCGAACTCGCAGTGCCCTCGTAATGCCCCCGAAACCGCGCCGGATCCAGGTCGACGGGGCCGAACTGGTCGTGCTCACCGGCGCCGCCTACGAGAGCCTGGCGGGTCAGCGTCGCCAGGCGGGTGCGCAAGGGGCCCGCGTGCGCGCGTTGCGCACGCAGCTCGAGCAGCTCAGTTCGTTCGTCGATCAGATCGAGCGCGCCGCGGCCGCTCTGCCCGAATGCCCGCCCGCGTTGTGCGCGGAGTGCGAGCAGGGCGGCAGCGGGTGCGCGCGGGCGGCGCTGGCCGCGCAACTGGCGAAACGCCCCGGCCGCGGCGGAAACCGCGAGTCTTGACCCGCGCTCCGCGGAATCTTGCTGTTGTGAAAGGAAAAACAATGCTCGAAGAGTTCGGCGTGCGGACATGACGATCGATCGGTCGCCGCTGCCCGGGCTGGACCGCCCCGCTCCCGTCACGAGGCCGGATGTCGGTCCGCTGAAGGTGATGGGCGTCCTCAACGCCACCCCGGACTCGTTCTGGTCCGGCAGCCGGTACGAAGCCGCCGAGCGGGCCGTCGCGGCCGGACAGGAGATGTTCGCCGCCGGTGCCTGGGCGGTCGACGTCGGCGGCGAGTCCACCCGCCCCGGAGCCGCCCCGGTCTCCCCGGACGAGGAACTGGACCGGATCGCCCCGATCGTGTCCGCCCTGGCGAAGCACGGACGCGTCTCGGTCGACACCCGCCACCCCGAGGTCGCCGAAGCGGCCGTGCGCCGCGGCGCTTCGATCGTCAACGACGTCTCCGGCACTCTGCATCGGCTCGCCGCCCGCCTCGGGACCGGCTACGTCGGCATGCATTCGACGGCGGTGCCGGTGCTGCCCGGCGCCCAGCCGGGCTACGACGACGTGGTCACCGAGGTGAGCGCGCACTTGCTGGGCGTCTCGGCCGCGGCGCGCTCCGCCGGGGCCGGGGAACTGTGGATCGACCCGGGAATCGGCTTCGGCAAAGACGTCGAGGACAACCTGCGCCTGCTGCGCGGGCTGCCGCGGCTGTGCGCCCTGGGCATCCCGGTCCTGCTCGGGGTCAGCCGCAAGTCGTTCATCGGCGAGATCACCGGCCGCGGCGTCGAAGACCGGCTTCCCGGCTCGCTGGCGCTGGTCGCCCCGGCGTGGTCGGCCGGGGTGGACGTCATCCGGGTGCACGACGTCCCGGAAACCCAGGACACCGTCGCGATGCTCGAAACGGTCTGGGGCCGTCGGCGGTGACGCCGGGCCGCGGGGGCTAGGGGCCCCTAGCCCCCGCGGCAGAAGCGTTCCCCGCCCGGCTTCCGTGATAGATCTCTAGGCCTAGCAAGTGCTCGCGGAAACGGGGAAGCCGGTGCGAATCCGGCGCGGTCCCGCCACTGTGACCAGAGCTGCGCAGCTCTGGAAGTCAGGTCGCCGTCCGCGGGTGTCGATCACGAAGCCCACGCGGATGGAGCTGACGAATCATGTCCAAAATCGTTCTGTGGCGCCCGATGTACGAGCAATCGGGGGCCGATCGGCTGCGCGAACTCGGCGCGGAGGTCGTCGTGGTGGACTCCTCCGAGGAGTCCGAGATCGTCGCGGCGGCCTCCGACGCGGACGCGCTGTGGGTCCGCTACCCGGAAAACTCACCCGGCGCGTGCTCGAAGCGGCGCCCCGGCTGAAGGTCGTCTCCACCTCCGGGTTCGGCACCGACAACGTCGACCTCGACGCGGCGACCGAACTGGGCGTCCTGGTGGTCAACCACGTCGGATTCGGTCGGATCCCGGTCAGCGAGCACACGGTCATACTCATCCTAGCACTGCTCAAACAGCTGCCGTGGGCGATGACCGCCACCCGGGAAGGCACCGGCTGGAGCGCGCGCAGCGACCTGGACGGCGTCTTCGAATTGCACGGCAAAACCGTCGGCGTGATCGGGATGGGCTACGTGGGCAGCGAAATCGCCCGCAAACTGGCTCTCGGGTTCGGCGCGACCGTGCTGGGCTACGACCCCTACGCCGACCCTCGCCTGGGCAATCTGGCCGGCGCCGAGATGGTGTCCACAGTGGACGAACTGCTGTCCCGCTCGACGATCCTCGCCCTCGCGCCCGCGCTCGACGACACCTCCCGGGAGATGATCGGCGCCGTCGAACTGGCCCGCATGCCGCGCGGTTCCTTTGTGGTCAACTGCTCCCGCGGCGGAGTCGTCGACACCGACGCCCTCGCCGACGCCCTCGAATCCGGGCAGATCGCAGGCGCGGCCGTGGACGTGGTGGAACCCGAGCCGCTGCCGCCGGGCCACCGGCTGCTCACTCATCCGCGTGCCGTCGTCACTCCGCACATCGCCGGTCTCACCGCCGAGACAATCGTGCGCATGACCGATTCCGCGGTCGCCCAGCTGACCGACGCGCTGGCCGGACGGCTGCCCGCGTGCCCGGTCAACGGCCAGGTGTGGGACAGCTCCGCCTCCCTCGCCAGGTTCGCTCCGGGGACGCCGCGATGAACCGCACCAGTCCGGCGGAAACACCGCTCGGCGACGCGTTCCACCTCTACGACACGACGTTGCGCGACGGGGCGCAGAGCGAAGGGATCTCCTACTCCGTGGAGGACAAGCTCGCCGTGGCGCGGCTGCTGGACGGCCTCGGCGTGGGATTCATCGAGGGCGGCTGGCCCGGCGCCATGCCGAAGGACACCGAGTTCTTCCGCCGCGCGGCCGAAGGAGAACTGCGACTGCGGCACGCCGCGCTCGTCGCGTTCGGCAGCACCCGCAAACCCGGCCGGTCCGCGGACCAGGACCCGCAGGTGCGCGGACTGCTGGCGTCCGGAGCCCAGGTGGTGACGTTGGTGGCGAAAGCCGACCGCCGGCACATCGAACGCGCGTTGCGCACCGACGTCGCCGAGAACCTCGCGATGATCGCCGACACCGTGCGGTTCCTGACCGCCGAGGGCCGCCGGGTGTTCCTCGACGCCGAGCATTTCTTCGACGGCTACCACCGTGATCCGGACACCGCGCTGCGCGTACTGGAGTCCGCGATGGAGGCCGGTGCCGACGTCGCGATTCTGTGCGACACCAACGGCGGCCAGCTCCCGGCGCGGCTGGCCGAAACGGTGCACGAGGTCGCGGAGCGGACCGGTTTCCGGGTCGGCGTCCACTGCCACGACGACACCGGATGCGCGGTGGCGAATTCGGTCGCCGCGGTGCAGGCGGGCGCCACCCATGTCCAGGTCACCGCCAACGGCTACGGCGAACGGACGGGCAACGCGAATCTCTTCACCGTGGCCGGCAACCTGACGACCAAACTCGACCTGCCGGTGCTGCCGCCGTCCGGGCTGAGCCAGCTGACCCGCGCCTCCTCGGCGATCGCGAAGATCGCCGAGGTCGCCGAAGACCCTCGCCGTCCCTATGTCGGCGCGTCGGCGTTCGCGCACAAGGCCGGTCTGCACGCCAGCGCGATCAAGGTCGACCCCGGCCTCTACCACCACCTCGACCCGGCGGCAGTCGGCAACCGCGCCCGCATTCTGATCACCGAACTGGCCGGACGGGCCAGCCTCGAACTCAAGGCCGCGGAGTTCGGCCTGGCCGTTGCGCCCGCGATCCTGGACAAGGCGATGCGGAGAGTGAAGGCGCTGGAGGCGTCCGGGTGGTCCTTCGAAGCCGCGGACGCGTCGCTCGAATTGTTGCTGCACGACGAACTGGGCGACCAGGCGGAGCCGATCGAGCCGGTGTCGTGCCGGCTTCTTCCCGACGTCCGCGCCGGTTCGGCGGCAACGGCCCAGATACGCGTCGGGGACGCCGTCATGTCCGCGACAACAGACGGTGCGAGCCCGGTGGAAGCGGTGCAGACCGCGGTCCGGCAAGCGGTGCTGCCGCACCTGCCCTGGCTCGCCGAGGTGCACTTCATCGAGTGCGAGGTGCGAACCCTGATCGCCGGCGGGAGCCCGGTGACGCGGGTGCGGATCGTGTCCGGCGACCGGACCGGCCGGTGGAGCACCGTCGGCGCGCACGCCACCCTCGCGCAGGCCTGCGCGATCGCGGCGTGCGACGCCTTGGCGTACCACCACCTGCGGCTCCGGAACAATGAGGTCGCTTTGCTGGCGCCTGAGCCCATGTGAATCCCGGTTGAGGGGTCCATCGCGGCTACGACCATTGCGGCGTCGGTCAGAGCTGCGGCCAGTTGAGTACACGAGTGCGGACCGTCCCCGCTCGCGTGGGGAGAACACGCCCCGGTCCTTGAAAGCCCAGCCAGTGTCGGGAACACCCCCGTTCGGAGGCCAGTGGCGGCGGCATTGCCTCCTGTCGGTTGGTGATCTCGGTAACGTGCCGCCGCCCTGGCCGGGCCTCGGGCAGGGCTACATGCAGACGGTCCCAAGTCTGACCAGCGCGTTTCGAACGGGATGCTGGTGGTCGAGGGCACTTTCCGGGTTGGCAAGCCTGGCGGTGATATCTGATGTCCTCTGACCGGCGCAGCTTCACCTGTCAACCGCCGGCTGGTTACGGCGGCGTTGTCAGGGCTGTCACCGCGCTCATGAGCGCGGTTGTTGGTCTGACGTTTCTGTTTGGTTTCGGCAACGTTCTCAGCTTGGCGCTCCGGCTCGGCGTGCCTGCTTGGGTCGCGCCCTTGGTTGCCCCTGCGGTTGACCTGTCGATCCTGGGACTTCTTCTTGCTGTGCGGCACCTCGCGCTTGCGGGCGCGTCTCCGGAGGTGCTGCGACCTGCTCGCCGCTTACTGGTTTTCGCGAGCGCGGTCACTCTTGCGTTGAACGTGGCCGAGCCTCTTGCCTCAGGGCAATTCGGGAAGGGAGCGTTCGACTCGGTGGGGCCGTTGCTGTTGATTGGCTGGGCAGAGGTCGGTCCTGGGCTGTTGTTGGCGATTGGCAATCAGCTCACTTACAGGACGCCAGTACGCGAGGCCGATCAGTCCGACCTGGCGGTCCGTTCGGACTACTATGAAGACGTCGTCGCGGGCGCGACGGCTCAACTCGACCAGGACTTCGTGCAGCCGAGCGCCGAGCAGACAGTTCGCAGTCGCATGTCCGATGTACTCTTGACCCAGGCGCGGAAAGAAGATGCGGCTCATCGCGCAATGCACCAGAAGCCGATATCAGCTGACACGCTGCGTATCCAACTCAGAGTAGGTGCCGCGCGGTCTCGCCAGCTCGTCAAGATAGTTCGATCCGAGTTCGAGGAGCGAATGGCTGCCCGGCAACGTGATGAGGCAGCGATGAACGAGACGCCGTCGTTGCCCACTTAAGCCAGTGGAGCAGGCAAGCGAAGTCACTAGGACCGCCGATCCGGCTCGTCGCTCCGGCTCGGGGCGGCTTCGTCAGGTGCGGTTGGGTTACCGGTGGGAGGAGTTGGCCCGGGTCTGCGCGCTATCTTGGTGCGATGGACGACGGATTGCCGGATAGACCGGGCACTTGCGCTCCCATCGCGGTCGTGTTGGACGCGAACGCGATGTGGAACCAATGGCAGTTGACCGGACGTGCCTGGGATAAGCTGCGCGACCTCGTCGACGAAGGACAGATCTCGCTCTTCGTGCCCGAGGTCGTCGTCCAGGAGGTAGTACGCGGACGGAAACACGACGCGAACGATCTCGTAGAGAAACTCCATGCGCTCAACCTGCATCGCGTCGAGCGGTTGCTTAGCCTGAGCCTGCCCACCAAACGCGACAGGCTCCTCGCGCACGTCCAATCACTTGTCGTTAACTATGAAACCGAGCTGCGCAATCGACTGAACGAACTTGGTGCGGAGGTTATCCCCGTCCCATCTGTGAGCCACCTGCAGGTCCTTAACCGAGCCATGGAGGGCAGGCAGCCATTTGACGCCGAAGGTCGCAACGGCTATAGGGATGTCCTGATCTGGCACTCAGTTCTTGATGTGGCCTCCCTGGGGTGCCAGGCGGTAGTGTTCGTCACCAACAACAGCAGAGACTTCTGCATTGGTAAGCCACCTGAGCTGGCACCGGCGTTGAAACGCGAATTTGAGCAGATCGCGCCTACTGCCGAGCTTCTGATCGCGGCAAGTGTGGCCGGTGCGGCAGCTCCGGTCGACCACCTGACAAGAACGTTGCCGAGAACTTACCTCCAGCCCGACAATGACACCGTCGAAGCAGCTCTCAATCAATGCGCCGAGTTGATTGTTGCGGGTGGCCGCTCTCCGGTGCCGGGCCGGTGGGGTGAGCAACTTGATGACGGCTGGCAGTTTTCGTCACTGTTAAGCGAAGGCCCGATCGAGGTCGAGTCGATCGACTTGGAGTTCGGCAGCCTCTCGTGTCAGCCGGCTGGCGACGACTGGGAGGAGTTCACAGCGCGAGCGCGTGCGACTGTCGTTCTGGACGGCTTCGCATTCAAGGCCGACTTTTATGTTGAAGATCGTATTCGCGTTGATGTGCAAGACCGCGACTGGAACAAGCACTACATGCACGTTCACGAGTATCACGAAGCGGAACTGAGCTTTCGTCTCGTCCAGAACGAAACAGGTACCGCGATCAAGGAGTGCTGGCTGGAGGAAGCCACAGAAGTTGAGCGGCATGATCCTCCGGATCCGGATTAACAATACTTATGTGGCCGCACTTCAGCTGTGGCTCAGCAGACGGTTGGTGCAACATTGCTCTCTGCCGGTCCTGCCGCACACCGCGGAATGCCATAACGGGGGCGGCGCTTACGCTGGTTGACGTGGCTCCTGCTTGGTGACAACCGGCTGCGGTCCAGCGCAACGAGTAGGCGTGATGGTTGTTTCGCCGGATGGCATGGGGCGGCCAGGGTTGCTCACTGAGTGGTGCTCCTGCCCACTCAGCAACGAGTTCGCTGGCACCTTGGATGGCGTCGATCCGCGGCTGACTACTTGGCGTGTGTGGTTGCCGGACGTCCTTCTGCGCGGAGCTGCGCAGGTCGACGTGTGCAACCCGGGATCGGTTCGCGGCTACAGCACCTTTGCCAGCAACTGGACGATGGCACCGGTGACTCCCAGGGCAGCGGCGATAGAGCTTGCCTGAACGACCCGCGTGACCGCTGCACTCAGCCGTTGAGACCGCGTGGGCGGCACGACGGAGGCAGCCGCGGGCGGTCGCGCGATATCTGGTATCGACCAGGGCCGTGGGCCATCGAAGTGCACCAGCATCTGCCCGCAGGCGCGGATAGCTCGATGTACGCGGGTCTCATCGTCCAGGTCATCGGCTGACCAGTACAACCAGATTGCTAGGCGCTCGCACTCGGCGAAGCCCGGCTCCCCGGCCTTGCGTCCGGCAACCCGAGCGACATTTTTTCGCAAGACGCGTGCCCGCGCGCGGAGGACGCTCTTAGCTCGCGCGCGTTCCGACCGAATCGACTGCGCTCCGGAGTCGGAGACCTTCACCTCCAGGCCATTGTGACGGCGGACTTCTGCCAGCAACCCCAACACGATCTTGACATCGATGATGACCAAAGTGCTCGGCAACCTGAACCAGAACAACACCAACAGTTCGATCGTGAACCCGACGAGCCCCGTCGCTCTCCCGAGATGTACAGCCAACCAGTCTGGTGAAACGCTAACTAGCGCAGCGAGCGCGATCGTGAGGAATGGCGTCGCAAACGCGAGTGCCAGCGGTGCCGCGACCTGCCGAGCTGTCAGATCATGCATAGCATCGAGTTGCTCGGCACTCACGCGGTAATGCCGTAGCACATTTATCTCCGGATAGATCACCGGCTTGCGGAGGACGCGCGTGTTGAGAACTTGCAACATACGACCTACGCGGCGGCGTAGCCACTCCGGCGATGATGACTTCGCCATTTCACGGGCCCAACGGTCTTCATCGTCTTGCGTCGTCTGACGACGGACATTCAATCGCATGGACAAAAGGTATCGAGAGCCGATGGTCATGGCCCTTCCTGTCGGTGTACGTGTCGTCGAAGCTTGCGCAGCCGCTCCTGCGACACGTTTACGCCGAGCCGATCGTTGGGCAGCCAGTAGTGACTGTGTTCAGGGCGCGCTGGACTTTTAATGCCGGCCGGCCGAGTTGTCGTTCGGGCGAACCCATCGTGGCAGCACCCTCAGCGGAGTCAAACACCGGAGTCGACGCCATGTCCGGGTGTCTACCAGGCCGGATGCCTCAGGTACCGGATCGGGCTTCGGCACCGGCGCGTCCTGCTTATCGCCGAACACTCAGTCTTCGAGGAGGATGACCAGACGGACCGCGATGAGCGCGACCGGCAGGATCAAATGGCACATCGGGCCAATGCCTTGGCGACTGGCTGACGGTTGGCCGGATACCAGCTGGCGGCGTACCACACGGCCACCCCGATCAGGGAGACCACGAAATAGCCGATCAGGCGGTCGATGTCGGCGACTGCGAAGGCCGCGACCTACACGCCGACGTTGCCCCCGTTGGCGAGGGCCACCGCGGCGACCTGGAGTACGCCCGTACCCGTCCCGCGTTCGGGCGCGTGCTCAAGCTCCTCGCCGACTGCACGGTATTCCCGCCAGACCTGCCATGCCGCGTGCAGGCTCGGCAGGAGAGGCAACATCCAGGTACAGGTTGCCAGGATAGGCAGCAGGCCAGCGCCGAGCGCTGAAATGACCAGGATCGCGCTGAAGCCCAAGTACTGGCCAGCCACGACGCGCGCGTTCGCGGTACGGGTGCCGCAAGCCTCGCGGAAGAAAACCGTCAGAACGAGCATGTCCTCGATGTTCGTCACCGCGAACAAGCTTGCAGCCCGCCCCACGTGTCCCAATCCCATCAGGCGTCCCCCTCGGGCGCGCCAGAGCCTATCCAGTCGTCCGCGCGCGAATTCATGTTTTCCACGAATTCAGCGCATTTCTGCCCATGGCGACCTCGAAAGCGTTGAGTCCAACAAAAGCAGTTTCGAAATACGTGAACGCGAGCAGATCGGGCAAAACGTTTAGGAATTGTGCTGCTCACCGGATGGGGCGCCCCGGCTCCGCCATCGTTCAAACTCGTTGTCTAGATCGCCGCCGTGGCGATCGACCTGGGAGCGACGATCGTCAACGACGTGCCCGGTTCGCTCTACCCGACGGCAGTTCGGCGTCGACTACGTCGGCATGCTCCATCGCGGTGTGGTCCAGGTGAACACGCAGCCCGTATACGACGACGTGTAGGCCGAGGTCGCATCCACCTCATCGGCATCGCCGCGGGCACTGAAGTTTGCAGGATCACGAGATCTTGACACGCCCGGGGATCGGATTCGGGGGGCGACTGTCGAGGGCAAGGTGTACCTGTTGCATCGGCTGCTCGCGATGGACGGCCTCGGAGTCCCGGTTCTGCTGGGCGCCAGCCGCGAATCGTTCATCGGCGAGGCCGCGAGCCGCAAGGTCGAAGATCGGCACCCGGCCCTTCTGGCGCTGATCGTCCGGCCTAGTCGCGGATGTTGAGATATCCGGGCGCATGCCGCTGCGGACCTGCGAAACCATCATCATTCTCGAGGTTGTGCTGGGAACTCGATGACTAGAACAGTCGAGCGCACGGTCAACTTCGCGGGCACCGAAACCGCGCCGCAATCGTGCGCCACCAACCTGCTCCGGCTTCGACACGGTCGTCGGGTTTCTCGCCCTCCGAACGGTTGAAGTGCCGGTCCAGGAGCAGTTCGTCCTCGGCGCGAAGACGTGCGACCTCTGCAGTGCCGAATATTCGGGCAGGCCTGATCTGCCCTTCCCGCACCCAGTAATGAGACCTGCAAGCGAAGCTCCAGTTGCCGATCGACGGCGACAGGGAGACTGTCTCGCCGTTGAAGGTGACCGACCATTGCTTCGGGTGCAGAGGAGTAACGACTTCGTGGCCGCACCCGCAACAGCAGCGGTGGACTGCGGTGGCGTACGTGAGGCTGATGTAGATGATGCCGTCGTCGAGTCGGTCGGGGACCGTCTCTATAAACTCATGGGTGATCGTTGCCCGCATCGGATTCCTCGACGTTGTTGATCATGGTGTTGCCGTCCAGGACGTACACTGAGTTGAACTCGCGTTCCAAGTCGAGGTAGACCCCGTTCAGCTTTTTCCACTTGAGCACGGCCATCGTCGCGTTGAAGCAGTTCACCTCGGCGATCTGGATGTTCTGGTCGTACTCGTCCGGTTCTCCGTCGGAGAAGGGCACGTGTGTGCGGGCCAGTTCGCGATGCCCTGGGGCGCTGGTGGTGGTTCGGATCTGGCCGGCCAGCATGTCGTCCACCCGGTAGAGGCCGACGCCGCAGTCGATGAAGGGGGTCCCGTTCTCCTCGAGCGCCGTCACGATCAGCTTCTTCGCGTTCCCGTCGGTCATGGAGAGGAAGACGAAGTTCATCCCGGCAAGCTCGTGGACGTTGGTCTCATCAACGGCGTACTCGTGGGAGATGATGCCGGTTCGCAGCTTCGAATAGACGGAGGTCAGGAAGTCGACCTTGCTGTGGGCTTCTTCCAGCTCGTCTTTTGAGATCGCACCCGGGGTGCGGAATGCGTTGTGCTGCTGGAGCTTGTCGCCGTCGAAGAGGTGGATTTCCTTGACCCAGGTCTTGGCCACGAGGTCGAGGATGTAGGACCCTGTGCCGCCGAGCCCGACAATCGCGATCCTCTGACCGAGGAGCTTGCGGCTGACTGCGTTGATGCCGGTACGGCTGGATGCAGTGTCGATGTAATGGAAGACGGAGTCGTCCGAGCCGTCGTTCAAGCACGGGCGGAAGACCTTCGCCGTCGCAGATGGGTCGAGTGCGTGCGCTTCGGTACCGAGGATGGCTACGTAGGTCGTGACCTTCTCGTAGAAGTCGGAATACTGCCCAGACGGTGGCTTGCTGGAGAACGAGTACCTCGCCACCAGGTCCGGCGTGATCGTCTCGGTGAAGCTCCCGTCGCTGTTGATGATCTTCGAATGCGGAGCGCCGTCGCTGGTGCATGGCTGCTCGCCGACGAACCGCATCGTGTGGTCTGCCGGCGGCTGCACCAGATCGCCGAAGACGGTGATTGCGCACGCGAGCGTCCCGGCGGCCACTTCGCGGCAGGGGGTCGCGTAGGGCACGTGGTTGATGACGAGGTACCCCGCGATGATCGCGATGTCGTAGCCTTCGTCGCGCAGGCGCTTCAGCCCCGGGTCAAGACTTATCAGTCGCTGTGACATTGAAGATCATCCCCTTCTTAACCTTCACGCTCTCGCCTGGCTTGAGCGTTCCTTCCGGCTTGTGTCCGCCGCCGCGACGGTAAGTGACGGTGAAAACCCAGTTCGGGCCGCTGGGTACGGGGTGGAACGCCAGCTCAACCAGCTGCTCGAACGTCACCTCGCCAGAGGTGACTACCTTCTCGCGGCCGTTGACGACGATCTCGTAGCGCTTCCGGTCAGCTTCAGTGTCAGCGGTCATGGTGGCCTCCTTGAGCCTTGAAGAACTTGACCTGTTCGGCGGTACCCTAATCTGTGTAGTCGACTTCAGTCAAGGGGTGAATGGCAGTATGCATGTACTTGGAACGACGGGTGCTGAGGGCGCGTCTACTTGGGCTATGTATTGATCTCCCGCTACGCTCCGACGCGGCAGTTGCCTGTCATCGGGCTATGGGTGATGGACGGAGGTATTGGTGCGCGTTCAGTACGCAGACGTGACGCTCCGTCGGCTTGTGTTCGACCCGGGCTACCGATCGGCCGTGTGGTCGCCGCTGATGGTGGCTGCCGTCCGGCGAAGACATCAAGCCCTGGTGGCTGCTAGTGACCGCAGCGAAATCGCGCGACTTCGGTCACTTGATCTTCGAGTGCATAATCGTGACTCCGGCGATCGGTGTTCAATCAAGCTTGTGGACGAGGCGAGGCTGTTGCTGGAGTTCGACGCGGCGACGGTAGACCGCGTGTCGGTGGTGGCGATCGCCCCGGCTGCTGTCCGGGAGGGAGTGCAATGACGGCTAATCCGGTCGAGGTCTTTCCGGTCGGAGTTCACCTCCTGGAGGAACTCGAGGCGTGGGGATGGTCGCAGGCGGAATTTGCAGAGATCATCGACCGTCCGGCGCAGGTTATCTCGGAGATAATCGCTGGAAAGAAAGAGATAACTCGCGAGTCGGCTGCCCAGATAGGGGCGGCTATGGGGCAAAGCCCTGGATACTGGCTACGCCTTCAAGATGAGTACCACTTATGGAGACAAGAGCAAGATGGCGTGATTCAGCGGCAGTTGGACGATGTTCGTCTTCGTGCCTTGCTGAATAAAAGGGCGCCTCTTGGCGTCTTGCGTAAACGTGGTATTATCTCGGCGACGACGCTTCGTGGGCAGGCGGAACAATTATGCCAACTGCTTGAGATTGGCAGTCCGGAGGAGATTCCGTCGCTGCCAATGGCTGCTCGGCGAAGCAATGCTGCCGAGGGTGTGTCCTCTACGCAGGTGGTTTGGCTGGCGTGCGTGCGACGTCTGGCGAAATCCCAGGTTGTCGGTTCGTACTCCGATCGTTCGCTCAAGGTGCTTGCCGAGCGGCTGAGTCGGGAAGTGCGAGATCCTGCAGGCTTCGCGGACTTGCCGTCGCGCCTTGCCGGTGCGGGGGTGCGCCTGGTTTATGTGGAGGCATTCCCGGGTAGTAAAATCGACGGTGCATCGTTCCAGATGGACGGGATTCCGGTAATTGGATTATCTGGGCGTGGGCATAGACTCGATAAGGTGTTGTTTACACTTCTGCATGAAATCGCACATATTGTGCTGGGCCATACCGATGCCGGCATCGTTCTCGACGAGGGCGACCTGCAAGGGCAAAGGATCGAAGATGAAGCCAACCGGCTAGCTGCCGAATGGGTTATTCCTGGAGTATTGCCTCAGCCTTCGGAGCGTCCCAGCCAGGCGTGGTTGTCGCGGACTGCGAGTGCGCTCGGTGTCCATCCCATCGTGGTTGTGGGCAGGCTGCAGAATGCTGGGAGGCTGAGCTGGCGCAGTGCCTTGGCGAAGGATGCTCCTTCTGTGATCCGGTATATGCAGCAGTGGTAGGCATGGTCTCTTACTTTGCTCCGTCTTAACGGTCGAGGGTCTGTAGCCCCTGCGGCGATTAGGCTCGCGCTGCTATGCATAAGTGGCGGTGGACAATGCGGGAAGAGGCGTCGCCCGTCCACACAGGGTGAAGGACACGTACCCGGGCGCTGAGGCCATCGACAGCTCCCCGAAGCTGATCGAGTGCGCATTCCTCGACGAGACGAGACCGGGTCAACTTCGGCGGAGTAGGTGTCATCATGGAGCCGAGTTGGCCTGCCAGCACGTGGTTCGGAGTCGAGTGATCGTTGCGTTCTCGGAGGCACAGGGGGCGAATGCACTGACCGAACCTCTGTACACGGGCGGCCGAGATGGTGACACACCGGACGTTCCCGGTGCGGTTTCGAGGCTAGAACCTCCGCGCACACCGGTACGCCAATGCAACGGCTTGGGGCGGCAAGGCGGGCGCTTCGCACGTCGTGCACGCCCTCCCCGAGTCCTGTCAGGCGGGTGCTGACTCTGCGATGCGGAGGCCTTTCGTGTCGACCACGTACTCCGATTCGTCGCGCCCGGTGTTCCGTGCGAGCAAGCGAGCCGGTTCCACAAGCGCCGTCCATACCTGGCCAACCGGTCTGCCTCGCAGCCCGCCGGCAGCGTAAAGGCGGGCGGTGTTCTGGTTGTCGGTCCAAGACCAGTCGCCGCGCCGTTCGACAACTGCGCCGCGGAAGAGGCGCAGCGGCCGCTCCGGCCGGGGCACAGGGTGGCCGTCGTCGGTGTACCCGGCGACGGCGAACAGCGTCCGCCAAATCTCGTGTCCGAGCTGACGGTCGGGGTACTCAGCCATGGCCCAGGCCTCGCCGATCGTCCTGGCGAGGTCGGCCGCGGTGATCAGGCTGTGCAGATGCGCGAAAGCGAGCAACAGCGGGCCGTCCGCACGCGGAAGCTGCAGCAGAGCCGCGTCGACTTCGACGGAAGACAGCACCTCGCCGCGTGCGAGCATATTGTCGGTGACCGTCGCGACGTCGAACGAGACGGGGAGCGTTGGACCCACCCCAAAGTCGGCGTCGCGCTGCGTCATGTCGTCATTGTTGCGGACGGGTCAGGCATAGCCGCTGCTAGGTCTGTCAGGAGAGGTCGGCGGGCTCGTTCAAGCGCGACGGTGGTTGGGATGGTGCCCTTAGGCAGTGATGCTGCTATCCCGGTCGCCTCCGCAGGCTTCGCACTGCGCGGAGTGGGTGCGCGAGTATCGAACTATGGTTGTCGTCACCGAAACGCCGACGGTATCAGGAGTGACGAATAGGTTTCGTGCAGATCCGCTGCACTGGAATGGGTTTCACCGAAGGATGGCTGAATCACCGGCGTGAAACTGCGAGCTGTAGGGCCGGAGCAGTCGGACTGGATGCATGAGCGCGAGTGGCGTATCCGACTGAGTCCGGAACTCTCTGGTCTGCCTCTTGACTCCAGCGCAATTGCGCTGGTCCTGGTCGAGGACGCGAACTGAGGGCCGCGGCGGCAGGTTTCTGTGCGGGCCGGATCGGTGGTGAACGAACGCGGCGAACCTGCACTGCCTGGAGAACCGGGCGTGGCCGACGAAGTTCGTACGGAGTGGCAACCGCCGCCGTATGTGGGTTTGAGGCGAGTCCTGTGGGAACGCGCAACAGCGAACTTCTTCCCCGTCCGAGGGCTGGTCCGCGACTGGATCATGTCTGAGCAGGCGTGACAACCGGCTTGCGCGCGGCTCGGGAGATCGCTGCCGAACTCTCCGATTCTGTGAAGCTAGCCGACTCGAACAGGTTTGACGCGCTTGGGGTCGGGCACAGGCATCCTGTCTGCTGGTGGCATCGAGCTGCGTTTCAGCGAGGTGGTCGGCTGGTGGTTGGCAGCGCCGGCCGACGGTTGGCTTCGTATTGCTCGATGGCGGTGTTGTGCTGGAGGGTGAGCGCGATGTCGTCCTGGCCGTTCAGGAGGCGCGTGCGGATTTCGGCAGGGACGGTGAAGGGTACCTCGATGCCGTCGGCGCGGACGATACAGGTTTGCAGGTCTACGGTGACGGGGCTGTTCGGCGAACGGTCGAGGAGTTCCCACAGCTGTTCGACGGTCTCGGCGGCGAGAGCGACGGGTAGGAGGCCGTTCTGGTAGGCGTTTCCGGCGAAGATGTCGCCGAATCGCGGTGCGATGATCGCGCGGAAGCCGTAGTCCGCCAGGGCGTAGACGGCGGCTTCGCGGGAGGAGCCGGTGCCGAAGTTCTTGCCGGCGACCAGGATGGTGGCTTGGTCGTAGGGGCGGCGGTTGAGCACGAAGGCGGGGTCGTCGCGCCAGTCGGCGAAGAGGTCTTGGCCGTAGCCGGCTTTGGTGAGGCGGGTCAGGAAGCGGACGGGGATGATCTGGTCGGTGTCGACGTCGCTGGCTCGCAGGGGTGCGGCTTGTCCGGTGTGGACGGTGAAGTGCTGCATCAGGCTTCCAGGTCTTTCGGGGCGGCGAGGTGGCCGGCGACTGCGCTCGCGGCGGCGACGGCGGGGGAGACGACGTGGGTGCGGGCGCCTTTGCCTTGCCGTCCTTCGAAGTTGCGGTTGTTGGTGGACGCCGCGCGCTGTCCGGGGCGGAGCCGGTCTTCGTTGACGGCGGCGCAGAGGGAGCAGCCGGAGGTACGCAGCTGGATTCCGGCTGCGGCGAAGACGTTGTCGAGTCCTTCGTCGACGGCTTGCTGGCGGACGGTGTCGGATCCGGGCACGAGGTAGACCTCGACGCCGGGCGCGACGGTGCGGCCGCGGAGGACGTCGGCGGCGGCGCGGAGGTCTTCGATGCGGCCGTTGGTGCACGAGCCGATGAACACGGCGTCGATCGGGAGGCCGCGCAACGGGGTCCCCGGTTTCAGGTCCATGTAGGACAGTGCGCGTTCGGCGGCGGCGCGGAGGGCCGGGTCGGCGAACGACGCCGGGTCCGGGACGGTGGCGTCGAGCGGCACGCCTTGTGCGGGGTTCGTGCCCCAGGTGACGAAGGGGCTGATTTTGTCCCCGTCGAGGACGAGGTCCCGGTCGAATTCGGCGTCGTCGTCGGAGCGGAGGGTTTGCCAGTAGGCGACTTCGGCATCCCACTCCGGGCCGGTCGGGGCGTGCGGGCGTCCGCGCAGGTAGTCGAAGGTCGTCTCGTCCGGTGCGATGAGCCCGGCGCGGGAGCCGGCTTCGACGGTCATGTTGCACACGGTCATCCGTGCTTCCATGGACAGCGCTTCGATCGCGGCGCCTTGGTACTCGATGAGGTGTCCCTGCCCGCCCGCGGTGCCGATTTCCGCGATGAGAGCGAGGATCAGGTCTTTGCCGGTGACGCCGGGCGCGAGGGTGCCGGTGACCGTGACGCGCATGGTCTTGGGCCGCGGGAACGGCAGGGTCTGGGTGGCGAGCACGTGCTCGGCTTGCGAGGTGCCGATGCCGAACGCGAGCGCTCCGAACGCGCCCATGGTGGTGGTGTGGGAGTCGCAGCACACGACGGTCATGCCGGGGTGCACCAGGCCGAGTTCGGGGGCGATGACGTGGGCGATGCCGCGTTGCGGGTCGCCGCGTCGGTAGATCTCGATGCCGAACTCGGCGCAGTTCTCGGCGAGGAGTGCGGCTTGCCTGCGCATCGCCGGTTCGTCGATGGCCTGGAACAGGTCGCGCGTGGGGACGAGGTGGTCTTCGGTGGCGAGGGTGAGGTCCGGGCGGCGGACGCGGCGGCCGGCGGTGCGCAGCGCGTCGAAGGCGATCGGGGTGTTGACCTCGTGGAGCAGGTGGAGGTCGAGGTAGATCAGGTCGGCGTGCACGAGGTGGGCGCGCCAGATCTTCTCGGCGAGCGTCAGGCCCATTGCGGTGCTCCTTCGGGGCGTCGGCGCCGCCGCACGGGGAGATCGGCGAGCAGGCGGGTTTCGTGTGCGTGTGCGGTTTCGCAGCGGGCGAGCACGTCTTCGACGGCTTCGGAGGGCACGACGACGGTGCCGTTGTCGTCAGCGACGACCAGGTCTCCCGGCCGCACCAGGACGTCGGCGAGGTGCACGGGACCGTTGAGTTCCGCGGCGTCGAGCCGGCCCCGGGCGTTGGCGGGCACCGCGCCGAGGCTCCATACCGGGAGAACGTCGGGGCCGGACAGGGCGTCGAGGTCCCGGACGGCGCCGTCGACGACGATCCCCGAGACGCCGGCCAGCGCGGCGCATGCGGCCGAGATGTCGCCGACGACGGCATGCCGGGTGTGCCCGCCCGTGGCGATGACCGCGACCGCGCCGCGGGGCGCGAGCCGGTACAGGTCGCGGTCTCCCAGCACGGCGTCCGCCGGGTCGGCGGCCGGTTCGTATCGCAGCGTCACCGCCGGACCGCAGACCCGGCTGCCGGGCCGGGCCGCGCGGAGCCCGGGGCGGCACACGCCGTCGAGGCCGAGGGCGTCGAGCGCGTCCGCGGCCCCGCACGCGATGTCGGGCAACGCGAGGTAGCGCTCGATCAGCCCCGGCGCGGGTGCGGGCACTGCGACCGGGCGGATGCGCGCCGTCGGAACGGTGCCGCCGCCGAGCGCTTCCATTGGCCCCTCCTGACGATCGATGGTCATCAGAAGCGTGCCCCGCTGCTGCCGATGTTGCAAACAATCTGCTGGCTTCTAGACCACTGGTACAGTCAGGTGCGACCGGCCGGAATTCGAACGGGCATCTGGCCCACCCGGCGGCGGGCGAGGCGCGGAGGAGGCCCGGTGTCCGAGGACCTGGAACGGATGGATCTGGCCGTGCTGCGGCTGATCGCGGAGGAACCGCGCGCGGGGGTGCGGGAGTACGCCCGGCGGCTCGGGGTCGCGCGGGCGACCGTGCAGTCGCGGGTGGACAAGCTGATGCGGCTCGGCGTGCTGATCAGCTGGCGGCCGCAGTTCGACCCGGCGGCGATGGGCTATGCCGGGCTGGCCTACGTCCGGTTGCAGGTGGCGCAGGGCAAACTCGACGCCACGATCGAAGGTCTCGCGAAGATCCCGGAAGTCATCGAGGCGAACGCCGTCGCCGGCGACGCGGACCTGCTCTGCCGGGTGGTCGCGCGGGACAACGCCGGGCTGGAGGAAGTCCTCCACGAGATCATCGCGGTGGAGGGCGTCGAACGGACCTCGACCGAGGTCGTGCTCAGCCGCCGGCTGATGCCGCGCATCTCGCCGCTGATCCGGAAGCGCCACGGCCAGCTCTGACCCGGCCGAGGTGCGGCCAACCGGACAGCAAACGCCAGGCAAATGCCACTCGGTTGAGCCAGTGGTACAGGCTCGGAGCGATTTGTTGACCGTGTGATGACTGCGACGTAGTTTTCCTGCCCGACCGGCAGTTCGGCTGCCGTGCCTCAAGGAGGAGGACGCCGTGGAAGCATCAGGTCCAGCACAGGTCGGAGTCGCTCAGATCGCCGCCCGCCTCGACAGACTCCCGGTCTCGCGGTGGCACTGGAAGCTCACCTTCCTCGTCGGCGCCGCGGCGTTCTTCGACATCTACGAGATCTTCCTGGGCGGCGTGCTCGGCGGGGTGCTCGGGCAGGAGTGGCACCTGGCCCGTGCAGTGAAGGCAGCGCTGATCGCCGCGCCGTTCGTCGGCATGATCGTCGGCGCGATCTTCCTCGGCGCGGCGTCGGACCGGCTGGGCAGGCGCCGGATGTTCATGGTCAACCTCGGCGTCTACTCGGTGCTGTCCCTGGCGACCGCGTTCTCCCCGAACATCACCGTGCTGATCGCGTTGCGGCTGCTGTGCGGGGTGTTCATGGGCGCCGAGCTGATCCTCATCGACACCTATCTCAGCGAGTTCATGCCGCGCCTGGCCCGTGGCCGGATGATCGCGGTCGCCTACGTCATCGGCTTCTTCGGCACCCCGGTCGTGGCGCTGCTCGGCGGGTTCTTCGTGGCGCGCTCCCACCTGCTGTGGGAGGGCTGGCGCTGGCTGCTGGTCATCGGCAGCCTCGGCGCGCTAGTCGTGTTCGTGCTGCGCCGCGGATTGCCCGAATCGGCCCGCTGGCTGGTCGAGCACGGACGCGCCGCCGAAGCCGACCGCGTGGTCGCCGAGGTCGAGGAAACCGTTCGCGCGCAACGGGGAACGCTGCCGCCGGTGCGCGTTGCCGACCCGCTGCCGGTGCGCAGGGTGAAGCTCGCCGACATGTTCCGCCCTCCGTACCGCAAGCGCACGGTCATGCTGTGGCTGTTCCAGCTCCTGCAAACCGTGGGCCAGTACGGCTTTTCCTCGCTCGTGCCGGTTGTTCTGCTCGCCAAGGGCTACGACATCGTCGATTCGCTCGGCTACACCGCGCTGACGTTCATCGGCGCCCCGGTCGGCGCAGCGATCGCGGTCCCGCTGGTCGAACGGTTCGAGCGGAAATACCTGATCATCGGCTCCGGCCTGGTGACCGCCGCGGCCGGACTGCTCTTCGGCACGGCGACCGCACCGGCGCTGATCGTCTCGATGGGGCTGATCATCACCATGGCGAACAACGTCCTCAGCGGCGCGTACCACATCTACCAAGCCGAACTGTTCCCCACACAGGTGCGCAGCACAGCCATCGGAATCGCGTATTCCCTGTCGCGGTTGTCCGCCGCGATCCTGCCGTTTGCAGGGCTTGCCCTGCTCGCCAGTTTCGGGCCGATGGGCGTGTTCGTCGGTTCGGCGGCTCTGCTGGTGCTGATGTGCGTCATCGTCGGAACGCTCGGTCCGCGCAGCAACGGCCAAAGCCTCGAAACCATCGCGGACGACGGCGATTCGCGGTCTGCCAGCGTCCGCCCTGCGCGGGAGAGCACGGCGCTCCACGCAGACGTTCGCGAGTAGCCGTACGCGGGCCACGGTGAAGCGGCACGGTTCTAGGGTCGCGTCGCTTCACTGCGGATCGATCGGAGCCTCGGGCTGGCCTCCGGCTGGGGGCTTGCGGTTGGCCCGCTCGTGAGTGCGAGATCGGCGGTCGCGGAATTGATGGCGGCGGGCTTGACCTCGTCGTCGAAGCGGATGGGCGGGCACGTCGTTGCTGACCGGCAGAATCATTGATGGTCAGTGGTTTGGTGACCGTGGAGTTGTGGCGGGGTTGGCGGGGTGCGCGTGAACGGCTTTCCTGTTCGGACTTCGTCGTCTTTGCGCGCGAATATCGGTCCGGCTCCGGCATTGAGCGTGTTCGGGTGGCGGCGTGTGCTCCGCTTGCTCTTTTGCTTGCAGTGGAGTCGCTCAACAGGGCATGGCGTCGTCGTCGCCCAGGTTCGGCTGGACAGCTGTCGACAAGGGCTGAGTGGACGCTGCACGGAGCTTGGCTTCGCCAGCCACGCGCAGCTGAGCTGCGAACGATTCTTCCGCTCGTCCCGCCGAATCCGTCGACTGGCTCGGCTAGGATCCTTCGCGTGGCAGACAACGAGTTGGTGCTGCTCGACCAGGTCCTCGAGCAGCGGCAGGCGGAGCGAACTGTGCCGCTGCGAGAGGACGAGGCTTTCGAGCTGTTCGCGGCAGAGCAGGCGTTGCGCGCACGCGAACTCTCAGTCGAGGAAGTCTCCAACGGAATCGTCGGCGGCAGCAACGACGGAGCCGTCGACGGAATTTTCGTGTTCCTTGGCGGCGTGTTGTTGTCCGAGGACAGCGATGTCTTTCAGCCCGAGTTCCGTCCGAGCAAGGTTCCGGTCGAGATCAAGCTGGAACTCTGGCTCGTCCAGGCGAAACGGGAGACCTCGTTCAGCGAGACTGCCATCGAGAAGGTCGCGGACGCCGCCGCACGGTTACTCAGCCTCTCCGCAGAAGACGCTTCCCTGCTCGAACTCTACTCACCCGACACAGTCCTGCGTACCGGATTTTTCCGCAAGGCACTGCGTGCACTGGCTACCCGGCACCCGCAGGTGGAGATCCGATTCGTGTACGCGACTCGCGGGCGCACGAGCGGTCCCAATGCGATCAATGCCAAGGTCGAACGCAAGGCGCGAGACCTTGAGTGCCAGTTCGCAGAGGTCGTGCCAGGCGCGATCGGCCACGTCGAGTTCCTTGGAGCTGCGGACTTGTGGACACGGGCCAACAGCGTTCCGTCGTACACGACCGAGCTCACCTACCAGGAGAACGCGACCAGCGGCAACAGTCACGTGGCCTTGGTGAAGCTGTCCGACTACGTGACGTTCCTTAGCGATGAAAAGGGCGAGCTTCGCCGGCACATTTTCGACTGGAACGTCCGCGACTACCAGGGAGATGTCGAGGTCAACCTCGAGATCAAAGAATCCTTGCGAGATCCCGACGGACCGGAGTTCTGGTGGCTGAACAACGGGGTTACGATCGTGTGCTCGAGAGCGAGCTCGGTAGGGAAGACCTACTCGCTGGACGACGTTCAGGTCGTCAACGGGCTGCAGACTTCGCACACGATTCACAATGTTCTGCGCTCGATCGAAAGCGGGCACCCGGCGTTCGACCGTGCAGTGCTGGTCCGCATCCTCGTCGCTGGCAATGACCCAGCGACGCGGGACCGCGTCATCCGCGCGACAAACCGTCAGACCTCAGTCCCGGCCGCGTCGCTGCGCGCCACGGACGATGTCCAGCGTGACATCGAAGCCTACTTCTTCGGCAACGGCTGGTACTACGACCGGCGGAAGAACTTCTATCGCAACACGGGCAGGAGCGTGGAACGGATCGTCAGCATCGCGTTCCTCGCGCAGGCGGTGATGGCAATGGGGCTGGGCCGGCCGGCTGACTCGCGAGCCAGGCCGTCCAGCCTCCTCAAGCGCGACGACGAGTACCGAAAGATCTTTTCGAAGGATGTTCCGGTCGCAATCTATCTCTGGCTCGCGCAAGCGCAAAAAGCAATTGACAGTTTCCTGTCCGCTGAATCCGTAGCGGAGCGCACGAACTACAAATTTCACGTGGCGATGGTCGCGGCGACAGTGCTGGTCGGCAAAGAGGTGCGATCGCCAAAACAGCTGAGGGCGGTGGCTGAGGCCGGTACCCAGATCACTGACGCAGATCTGCCGGCGTGCTTGCGTTTTGTCGCGGAAAGCTACGCAGAGTTCGGAATGAAGACTGGCGACGGTTCCGACAAGATTGCGAAAGGCCCCTCGTTCGTGAACTTCCTGATACGGCGGTTTGCTCAGGTCAATGGCTCGCTGAAATTGCCTGAGAGCTGACGGGCCCCGGGTTGCGCATGGTGCCGACGGAATGAAGGCGTTCCGCACGTCCGTGGCCGCACAAGCGATGGTGGCAGCACAGGTGGAGCAGCCGCTGAGCGGCGCGCGAGACGTCACGAGTTCTGAGCCACACCCGCGGAAGGCTGGCGATGAGCTGGAACGCGTGTGGGTGCTCAACCTCGAGCATTGGACGGTGTGCAAACGCTCGATCTCCGCGGAGACTCTATGCCGCGAGCTGCCCGCGCCCGTCTCGGGCACTGAGGGCAGTTAGTCGGGGCCAATCCCGGGGAGTTACCGTGAGCGCCACGCGGGTCGTCATCGAGAGCCTTTCCGCCGCGTCGGTAGCCGCGTGCGGGCTTCGGACTGCACATCTGCGTCTTCGCTGCCTCGGTCGCCGCGGCATGGCACGCTCGGCCGCATCTGGCGTGACGCCAACACTGGTGCCCGGCACGCCTTCGCCACGCCCGAGATCGGCAAGGAGGTCTACAGGCGCGTGCTGCGCCGTGTCCGCTACCCGGGAAGGTGGATCAGTTCGAGCTGGATGCGGTCCGGATCGCGGAGCACGACCACCGAGTACGGCAACGCACCCGCCTTGTCGATCACGCCGGAGTGCTCGCCCCCGAGTTCGTCGAGCCAGTCCGCCCAGACGTCGAGGCCTGCCCGCGCCGACACGCCCCACGACAGGTGGTCGAGGCCGGTACGACCTTCGTCGAACGTACTGCCGTCGTGCGCCTCGTGATGGTGCAATGCGGTCAGCAGCCCGGTTCGCGGGTCGGTCAGCAGGACGGCGTATCCGCCGTCTTCGTCACCGTGGTGCGGGAAAGCAGCGGGCACCCGTTCCAGCCCGAACACGCGCATGTACCACTTGGCGGAGGCCTCGATGTCGGAGACCGTGGGGGGAGAAGTGGTGCACGCCGGTCGTCGGGGGCGGCTGCCGCGTGCTCGCTGTCATCGCATGTCTCCACAGGGTTGCCGGCGGCTCCGTATCCGCCGGACGTACCGGAACGGTATCCCGGCGATCCATAGTGGAGCTTGGATGAACGCGCACGAGGCCTGGTACGGTCCGGCAATCGCTCACCGGCCGCGCCGGGGACCCACGTCGGCATGGCGCGGATCATGGCCGTCGCCGGATGTGGTTTCGTCCCCTGGGAATTCCGTCGAGCCGCGCGTCAGCTGGTCCGGGGGGAGCACCACGGACCAGCCGCCCGTCATCGCGGACGCCGTATCTAGGCTGAAGGTCACAGGTCCAGGACCAGGATCTGGGAACACGATCGCGAGCAGCACGGCATGATGACCTCGCCGGAGGCCTTCTCCTGCGGGGTGAGAAACGAGTCTCGGTGGTCCGGTTCTCCCTCCAGCACGACTGTCTCGCAGGTGCCGCAGGTTCCTTCCCGGCAAGACGTGGGCACGTGCACGCCCGCCGCCTCCACAGCCTCCACAATGGACTGGTCTGGGCCGACGGTGAGCGTGATGTCGGAGTAGTCGAGGACGACCTCGAATGCCGTGTTCTCCCCGTCGAGGGCGCCGTCCTTCGGGCGGAACCGCTCCAGGTGCAATGCCCCTTCGGGCCAGCTCGCGCAGCGTTCCTCGACGGCGTCCAGGAGGCCGCCGGGGCCGCAGCAGTAGACGCCGGTGCCCCGCTCCGGGGACCCGAGGACCGTGGCCAGATCGAGGTGGCCGTGCGCGTCCTGCGGCCAGAAGGTGACGCGGTCGCCGTGCTCGGACAGTTCGTCCCGGAACGCCATGGAGCTTTGCTGTCGACCGCCGTAGACGAGCGTCCACGGTTTCCCGGCCGCCTCACAGGCGCGGATCATCGGCAGGATCGGGGTGATGCCGATGCCGCCGGCGATGAACAGGTAGCGCTCGGCGTCGGCGAGGGGAAAGTTGTTGCGCGGTCCGCGGCAGAGGATCTCGTCGCCGACCGACAGCTTTTCGTGCACATGAGAGGAACCGCCGCGGCTCTCGGGTTCGCGCAGGACTCCGATGCGCCAGCTGCTCAAATCCGTGGGGTCGCCGCACAGCGAGTACTGGCGCTCCAGGTCGGGGCCGAGGACGAGGTCGATGTGGGCGCCGGCCTCCCACGCCGGCATCTTGTCGCCGGAGACGGGCTCCAGCCGCAGGGACTTGATGCCTTCGGCTTCCTGCACGATCTCGGTGATGATCGCGCGCACCTCGGCGGGGTCGCGGGGGATTGAGTGCGTCATCGGAACCATCCGTTTCGGAACGCGCGGCCAGAAGTCGGGTGGCCGGGGAATCCTGCCGGGCCGGGCGGGCCGGCCCGGCAGGAAGGTGAGAGTGATCAGGCCCGAGACTGGGCTTGCGTGCGTGGCCCGCGCGCGGGGCGCCGCCTGCTCGTGTCGACGACGACCATGTCGTCCTCCACGCTCACGGCATAGCCTTCCATCACGAACGGTCCCTTCTGGCGTCCGCCGTCGGGGTCGACCACGTCCTCGGGCGACCCCGGAACGACCTCCACCTCGTACTTGCGGATCCGCGAATTGCGGGGGTCGAAGAAGGACTCGCCGGTCCGGATGTCGTATTCCCAAGCGTGCCAAGGGCACCGGAGCGCGCGGTTGCGCTCGTAGGAGATGTCGCCGTCCGGTTTCTCCGCGCCGGACACCCCGAAGACCGTGCCGAAGCTGCACAGCGACGCGCCCGCGTGCGGGCACTGGTCCAGCAGCGCGAAGAACTCGCCGTCCACATTGAACACGCCGATTTTGCGGCCCTCGAGTTCGACGATCTTGCGCTCGCCGGGGTTGATCTCGGAGGTGCCCGCCACCACGTACTTCGACATGCGATCAGCCGTCCAATCCGAAGAACCGCAGTCCGTTGGTGCGCAGGATGCGTTCGCGCAGATCGGCCGGGAACGCCGCCGGGAAAACGGTTTCCGGCGAGTCGAAGTCGAAATGCGGGTAGTCGGAGGCGAATACCACGTTGTCCGGGCAGAATTCTTCGATCATCTCCGCGAGGTGCCGCGGGTTCTCCGGCTCGTCGATCGGCTGGGTCGAGACCCAGATGTGGTCGCGGATGTACTCCGACGGCTTGCGCTGCAGGTCGGGGACCTCGCTGCGCAGCGTCTTCCAGTGGTAGTCCAGCCGCTGCGCCAGCGGCGCGTAGTGCACGACGTTGCCCTCGACGAACATGATCTTGAGTTCGGGGAACCGGTCGAAGGTGCCGGTGAGGATCAAGCTGAGCATCTGGGACTGCAGGCTCTGCGTGTGCCCGGTGTGGTACTCGGTGTGGTACGAGGTCCAGCCGGTGCCGGTGTTGGCGTGGCCGCCGCCCTGGGACAGATGGAGCTGGATCGGCAGACCGTGCGCGACCGCGGCTTCGTAGATGGGCCAGTACTTGCGGCTGCCGAGCGGCTCCATCGTCTTGCTCAGCCCCAGCACGGAGACGACGCCCGGGTTGGAGCCCACTCGCTCGATCTCCTTGACCGCGAACTCTGCGGCCTCGAACGCGACCGGTGCCGACGCGCGCAGGCGCGGCTCGGGGTAGACCAGGTGCTCGAGCTGCCAGTCGTTGATCGCCCGCGTGAGCACGTCGGCGAGGCGCGGGTCCAGTGCCTGGCTCGCCGGGTTCAGGGTCTGGCCGCCGGGGGCCAGACACTGCATCACGCCGATGGTGATGTTGAACGGGTCCAGCAGCTGTGAACGGATCAGGTCGAGCGACGAGCCCGGGTACGAGCCGTCGTCGGGCCACGAGTCGTTGCGCATCGCGCCGCCGTACATCTGCGGGTATTCGGTGACGTGGGTCAGGCCGTTGGTAGTGCGCACGCCGTACTCGTGGATGTGCCGGCGCCACCGCTCGGGCAGGTAACTGGCGATCAGACCCTCGCGCGGCACGGGGTGGATGTCGACGTCGAAGATTCCGTTGCCCAGCACCGGTTCGCTCACGGGCGCGGCAGCGGGGGCGTGGTCGATGACAGTCATGTGCTGTTCCGCCTTTCTCAGTCGGTGCCGGGGACGCTGAGCTGGTAGAGGTCCCAGGCGTTCTGCCGGTAGATGCGATCGATCAGCTTGGAGTCGGAGGTGCCGGCCTCGATCTGCCGGGGCCCGGACGCGTGCTGGTGCGGGTAATCGCTGGAGTAGACGAGCATCTCGTCGCTGCCCATCCGGTCGACGATCCGGTCGAGGCCACCCGGCTCTTCGGCGCCGTCCGAGGGCGCGGTGGTGAACTTGAAGTGCTCACGGATCAGCTGTGACGGGGCACGGTCGAGCCAGGGCACGTCGTGCCGGTAGCTCTTCCAGAGCTTGTCGAACTTCCAGACGAACGGCGGCAGCCAGTGGAAGCCGACTTCGGAGACGACGACCTGGGTGTTGGGGAACTTCTGCAGTACGCCTTCGGAGACGATCGAGTTGATCTGCGCCTCAAGGTTCGACTGCTGCCCGACGTACCACTCCAGATACGAGGTGGGCCATCCGGTCGAGGTCGGGGCCTGACGGAACACACCGCCGAGGTGGATCGCGACCGGCAGACCCGCCGCCTCGGCCGCCTCCCAGATCGGCCAGTTGATCTGGCGGCCGTAGAGCAGTTCGGACTGTCCCAGCAGGAGCACCTGCACGAACCGCTTGTCGTCTGCGCGGCGCGCGATTTCCTCGGCCGCGAGTTCGGGCGTGCCCTGCGGCACGACGATCGATGCGCGCAGCCGGTCGTCTTGGGCGAGCCACTCGTGTGCGATCCAGTCGTTGAGTGCGCGCGCGTGCGCCGCTTCGCGCCGCGGCTGGTGCATCTGCTGAATGCCGTAAAGGCAGTTCAGGACCGCGAAGTCGGTGTGGCCGTCCGCGAAGACGTCGGCGACCAGATCCTCGACTCGGGTGGCCGCCCGGCCGTCGGGATCCGTCCGCAGGTCCGGCCGTTGCGCGATCGGCGAGTGGCGCGGGTGGTAGTTCGGCTCGTAGTTCGGCGACAGCGCGCCGATCAGCTGGTCGCCCCAGTACTCGTCCAGGTAGGGGAGAAACGCCTGCGGAGTGGTGAGGATGGGGTGGACGTCGCAGTCGACGACTGCCGGGCGCGTCCCGGGCGGCGGCGCGGAGCGTTCCTGTTTCTCGGCAACGACGGTGTCAACCATGTCGGAACAGACCTTTCGAGTCTTCGGTCGTGGGCAACGAAATGTGCGGGAGGGGCTTTCGAGTCGCGGGCCCGCAGAGTGTCGGCAGCGGCCCTCCGGTGGGCAGACCGCTGCCGCGGCGGGAACCACCAGTGTGGGACAGTCGTGCGGTCCGCGGGTTTTCGCCGACGACCAATTTGTGGATCCAGGATCAAGGATACGTGGCATACTGAAGTGACGCAAGCCGCCTGGATCCAGGATCTTGCAGCTAAGTGGCATGGCGTCCACGAGCGCGGTTCGGATTCGCGGGCGGACGTGGGGTTCTGACCGCTCGTCGGTGGCTTCGGAGCCAGAGCTCGCGATCCCCGCTGGATGGGCGCACGACCGACGAGAGGTGTCAGATGGTGAACGAGGGTCTCGCCGCGCGAGGTTCCGAGGGCCCGTCGTCCGAGGTGCCGGCGCTGGGGCAACTACCGCCTCGGGACAGCACTGCCTTGGTCAGGACTGTTCGCGACCGGCTGCGGCTGGCGATCGCGCTGGAGGAGATTCCCGCCGCGAAGCTGAATCAGGTGCGGGTCGCGAAACAACTCGGGGTGAGCCGGATGCCGATCCGGGCGGCGATCCCGGAACTCGTGGCGGAGGGACTGCTGGAGCCGCTTGCGGGTGGGGGAGTGGCGGTTCGGGAGCTCACCGCCACCGACGTACGCCAGGTGTACGACGTGCGGCTGGCTCTGGAAACCAGGGCGGTGCGCGTCGTCGCCGAACGAGGATCCGCGGATCAGATCCGCCACGTCAAGAACGTGGTCGACCGGCACCTTCCGGTCCTCGCGACCTACGACACGGGAGAGCTGCTGGCCGCGGACCGCGAATTCCACATGTCCATCCTCGCCGCGACAGGCAATGCGCATTTCCAGCGCGCGATCGTGCCGGTGTGGTCCATCGTGGAACGCGCGATGGTGAGCGTCATGCACATCGGGCACGTGTTCGACTGCCTGTGGCACGAACACGCCGAGGTCGCCCGAGCGCTGACGGACCGGGACCCGGATGCCGCTGAGGCCGCGATGGACAAGCACCTCAGCTGCGCGGCGGACAAGCTGGTCACGTCGATCGCGGAGTCCTCCGGTGCATGAGTCGCCGCTCTCGCGTGCGGCGACGGAACGAGAAAGCCGGCTCCCCGCGGGGGGAGCCGGCTTTGGGCGTCAACGAGGTGGCCGCACTATTCGCTGGTGCGTTTCCACTGTGCCGCCTGGCCTCCGTCGAACAGGTTCGAGATCTGCTCCGTGCCGTAGCCGATCTCGGTGAGCACCTCCTCGGTGTGTTCCCCGAGCATCGGAGCCGGGCGGCGCAGCCATCCCGCATCGGTGCCGCCGATGTTCACGGACTGGCCGAGCACCTTCATCGCGCCGAGTGTGGAGTGCTCGACATCGGCGACCATGTCGAGCCCTGCCGTGATGGGGTGTTCCAGCGCTTCCGGGATCGTGAGCACCGGCCCGCACGGCACGCCGGCGGCGCCGACTGTGGCGATCCACTCGTCGGTCGTCTTGGCGGCCAGCACTTCTTCGATGATCTTGCGCAGTTCGGTCCGGTTGCTCATCCGGCCGGCGTTGTCCGCGAAGCGCGGATCCGCTTGCAGTTCCTCCAGGCCGAGTGCCGCGCACAGGCGCTGCCACATCTTCTCGTTGCCACAGGCGAGGGTCATCGCTGTGTCGCGGGTCTTGAAGGTGCCCTGGGGGAACATGATCGGGTGGTCGTTGCCGTCCTGGACCGGCGTGACACCGAGGCTCAGGTACTTCTGTGCCTGATACGACAGCAGCGTCAGCATGGACTGCATCAGCGAACCCTCGACCACCGTGCCCACCCCGGTGCGTTCCCGCTCGTAGAGCGCGGACAGCACGCCGACAGCGCCGAAGACGCCGGTGGCGGAGTCCGCGATCGCGATCCCCACCCGCAGGGGGCCGGTGTCCGCGGTGCCGGTGACACTCATCAGCCCGGACATCGCCTGGGCGGTCTGGTCGAAGCCCGCGAGCTCCGATCCCGGCGGCCGCTGACCGAATCCGCTCAGCGACACGTAGACCAGCCGGGGGTTGAGCTCGCGCAGAACCTCCGGACCCAGGCCCATCTTCTCGGTGGTGCCGGGCTTGAAGTTCTGCACGAACACGTCGGCTCCGGCGACGAGCTTGAGCAGCGCTTCCTTGCCTTCCTTGCTGCGCAGGTCGAGCGCGACGCTCCGCTTGTTGCGGTTGGAAGCCATGTAGTAGACGCTCTCGTCATCGTGGAACGGCCCCGACTGCCGGGCTGGGTCTCCAGTCGGCAGGGTTTCCACTTTGACGACGTCGGCGCCGAGGTCGGCCAGCAGCATCGTGAGCGTCGGGCCCGACAAGTAGCGGGTCAGGTCGACGACGCGGATTCCGTCGAGTGCGCCCATGTCAGTTTTCTCCTTTCCGGCCGAACACCGGCGTCCGGCGTTCGGTGAACGCCGCGACGCCTTCCTTGAGATCGGGGCCCTCGTAGGCCTCGACCGTGAAGCGCGCGAGGGTGTCGGCGTCCGCGTCGGTGAGGGGGCGGCCGACCATCCCCGTGACGAGCTTGGCGGCCTTGAGGGTGAGCGCCGACTGCGCCCGGATGCGGCCCGCCAGTGTGGTCACGGCGTCGATCAGGTCGCCGGGTTCGGTGAGCCGCTGCACCAGGCCGATGCGGTGGGCGTCGCCCGCGCCGATCAGGTCGCCGCTGAACAGCAGGTACTTCAACTCGGCCGGGCCGATCAGCCGGGCCACCGAAACGGTTTCGGTGTACCCGAGTGTGACTCCCAGCTTGCCAATGGGGATGCCGAACCTGGCGTCGGTCGACGCTATCCGGACGTCGCAGGCGGTGATGAGCTCACAGCCGCCGCCGACGGCCAGTCCCTGCACCGCCGCGATGACGGGGACCGGCAGTTCCGCGACCGCCCGCAGCGCCCGGGCGATCGACTCGTTGTAGTCGGTCGCCGCGGCCGCGGTCATGCGGGTCCCGGGGAACTCCTTGATGTCGGCACCGGCTGCGAAGGCCTTCGTGCCCGCGCCGCGCAGTACCACCGCTCGCAGATCGTCGCGCTGGGCGAGTTCGGTGAACACCGTCCGCAGCCGCCGCCAGCTCGCCAGCGAGAGCGCGTTGAACGCCTCAGGCTTCGCCAGGGTCACGACGGCGACATCGTCGACCGTTTGCGTGGCGACCCGGTCGACGACCTGGGCGGCCGGCGGATCGGTGTTCAGGACGGCGTTCAACTCCTGGGTGAAGGCGTCTTCGGTCATGGCCGGACCCTCACCGCGAGGTGTCGATGGACACGTGCTTGCGCTCGGTGAAGCTCTCGATCATGCCCTCGAGGGAGAACTCCCGGCCGATGCCGCTCTGCTTCCAGCCGCCGTAGGACTGGCCGAGCACCTGCCCGCCGCCCTGGTTGACCTGGATCCAGCCGGCGTCGATCGAGTGGGCGGTGCGCAGGGCGCGGCCGATGTCGTGGGTCCAGATGAATGCCGACAGGCCGTAGTGGGTGTCGTTGGCCATCCGGACGACCTCGTCCTCGTCGTCCCACGGGATCACGCACAGGACCGGGCCGAAGATCTCTTCCTGCGCCAGCCGCCAGGAGTTCTCGATGCCGACGAACACCGTGGGCTGGACGTAGTAGCCCTCCGACAGCGGTCCGTCGGCCGGGGGCAGCCCGCCGAGCGCCACCGCGGTTTCGCCGCGCTGGAGGCCCTCGTCGATGTAGCCGCAGACCTTGTCGAACTGCTTCTTGTTGACGATCGTGCCGATGTCGGTCTCCTCGTCGAGGGGGTCGCCGACCTTGAGCTTGCCGAGGTGGGTGGTGAGCTTCTCGACGAACGAGTCGACGATCGAGCGGTGCACGAACAGCCGGGAGCCCGCCGTGCAGGACTGGCCCTGCCGCGCGAACCGCATGCCGGAGATCGTGCCCTGCGCGACCCAGTCCTCGTCGGCGTCGGGGAAGACGATCTGGGGGTTCTTGCCGCCCAGCTCCAGTGACACCGGCACGATCCGCTCGGCGGCGGCGGACATGACCCGCTTGCCGACGGCCGTGGAGCCGGTGAAGGACAGCTTGCGCACGTCGGGGTGGGTGATCAGGGCCTCGCCCGCCTCGGTGCCGTAGCCGACGACCACGTTCAGCACGCCCGGCGGGAGGAACTCGTGGCAGATCTTGACGATCTCCAGCACCGCGAGCGGGGCGTCCTCGGCGGCCTTCAGGACGAGGGAGTTGCCGGCGGCGAGCGCCGAGGCGATCTTCATGACGGCGAGCTGCACCGGCGCGTTCCACGGCACGATCGCGCCGACGACGCCGAGCGGCTCGCGGCGGGAGTAGTCGAGCACGTGCGAGTTGAGCGGGATCGTCTCGCCCTTGACCTCGCTGGCGACCGAGCCGAAGTACCGGAAGACGTCCACGGCGAACGTGACCTCGCCGCGCGATTGCGTGCGCAGGGCGTTGCCGTTCTCGTTCGCGATGATCCGGGCGATGCGTTCGATCTCCGGCTCCAGCTTGTCGGCGATCTGCTGCAGCAGACGCCCGCGGTTGCGCGGAGCCGTGTCGCGCCAGCCCGGGAAAGCGCGGCCGGCCGCGTCGACGGCGTCGGCGATGTCCTTCTCGCCGCCTCGGGGCACCTTGGCGATGATCTGCCGGTTGCGCGGGCTCTCGACGTCGATCCAGGTGTTGTCGCGGGCGGGGACCCAGCTGCCGTTGACGTAGTTCAGGTACTCGGGAACGGAGGTGGTCATTCGGTTGCTCCTGTTTCGGGGCTTGTCGGACTGTTCGTGCGGGGCCGTCAGTTCTTGACGTCGACGACCTTCACGACCGCGGACGAGTCGAGGCTGCCGTCGTGCTCGACGAGCTTGTCGAATTGCGCTTTCGCGCTGGAGCCGACGACGAGTTCGACGCCGGCGCTGTCCGCGGCGCTCAACGCGAGACCGAGGTCCTTGTTGAGCAGCGCGGCGGCGAACTTGGCCTTGTAGCCGTTGTCGGCGGCGGAACCCTCGACCAGGCCGGGGCGGGGCGTGAAGTTGTGCAGGACCCAGGTGTTGCCGGAAGAGGTGCTGAGGACGTCGAACAAGCTTTGCGGCGTCAGCCCCAGCCTCTCGGCGAGCACGAACGCTTCGGCGGTGGCCGCGAGGGCCGCGCCGACCACCATCTGGTTGCAGGCCTTGACCGCCTGGCCCGCGCCGGCGCCGCCGACGTGGAAGATCTTGCTGCCCATGGCATCCAGCGCGGGCCCGGCCGCCTCTAGTGCCGCGTCCGAGCCGCCGACCATGAACGTCAGCGTGCCGGCGGTCGCGCCGGAGACGCCGCCGGAAACCGGTGCGTCGAGGACGAGCAGCCCGGCTTCGGTCGCCGCGGCATGCACGTCGCGACTGGTGACGACGTCGATCGAGGAACAGTCGAGCACCAGGCCACCGGGCTTCAACTGGGCGAACGGACCGTCCTGCGCCAGCAGGACAGCGCGTACGTGCTCGCCCTTCGGAAGCATCGTGACGAGAACATCCGCTCCGTGCGCGGCTTCGTTCGCCGAGCCCACGATCGTGATCCCGGCGGCCGCGGCGGCGTCGCGGATCTCGGCCACGACATCGAAGCCGCGCACCTCGTGGCCGGCCTTGATCAGGTTCTCCGCCATCGGCCGGCCCATGTTGCCCAGGCCGACGAAACCGAAAACGCTCATGCGCTGCACTCCTTACCTGTCAATGTCGTGCCTACTCTGACTTGGGAAAACAGCACACTCAAGACGAAAATTGGCACGTATGCCGTGCAAAGATGCACAGTCGACTGTGGCGGGGGAGCCTCATCCGGGATTCGGCGGGGCGGATTGACACTTCCCGGTCACATCATTACCGTCCAAGCATCCTGGATCCAGGACTCAGGATTCACAATGGTCCTTGCGATCCGCTCGTCCACGTTCTCGATCCGCACAGCATGGGCCCGCCTGCGGATCCGGCAAGGAGACAGATGTTCCGCAAGGTGCTCGTGGCCAACCGCGGGGAGATCGCGATCCGCGCGTTCCGGGCCGCGTACGAACTCGGCGTGTCGACGGTCGCGGTCTTCCCTTATGAGGACCGCAACTCGCTGCACCGCGCCAAGGCCGACGAGTCCTACCAGATCGGCGAGCCAGGGCATCCCGTGCGCGCCTATCTGGACGTCGACGAGATCATCGAGGCCGCTCGGCGTGCGGGTGCGGACGCGGTCTATCCCGGTTACGGCTTCCTGTCGGAAAATCCGGCGCTGGCGAAGGCGTGCGCCGACGCGGGAATCACCTTCATCGGGCCCTCCCACGAAGTACTCCACCTGACCGGCAACAAGGCTCGTGCCGTCGCGGCGGCGAAGGTCGCCGGGGTGCCCGTGCTCCGGTCGTCAGAGCCGTCGACGGACGTCGACGCGCTGGTCCTGGCGGCGGAGGGGATCGGTTTCCCGGTGTTCGTCAAGGCGGTCGCCGGCGGTGGCGGGCGTGGCATGCGGCGTGTGACGGAACCGGGCGAGCTGCGGGATGCGGTCAACGCGGCGTCACGCGAGGCGGAATCGGCGTTCGGCGACGGCACCGTCTTCCTGGAGCAGGCCGTGGTGAACCCGCGCCACATCGAGGTGCAGATCCTCGCCGACGGCGAGGGCAACGTGGCGCATCTGTACGAGCGCGACTGCTCGGTCCAGCGGCGCCACCAGAAGGTCGTGGAAATCGCTCCAGCGCCCAATCTGGATCCGCAGTTGCGCGAGCGGATCTGCGCGGACGCGGTCGCCTTCGCCCGCGCGATCGGGTACCGGAACGCGGGCACCGTGGAGTTCCTGGTGGACGAACGCGGCAACCACGTCTTCATCGAGATGAACCCGCGCATCCAGGTGGAGCACACCGTCACCGAGCAGGTCACCGGACGCGACCTGGTCATCGCGCAACTGCGCATCGCCGCGGGCGCCACCCTGCCGGGACTCCGGCTGACCCAGGACCAGGTGAAGCTTTCCGGGGCCGCGTTGCAATGCCGGATCACCACCGAGGATCCGGCCAACGGGTTCCGCCCCGACACCGGCGTCATCTCCGCGTTCCGGACACCCGGCGGTCCCGGGGTCCGGCTGGACGGCGGGACCGTGCACACCGGCGCCGAGGTCAGCGCGCACTTCGATTCGCTGCTGGTCAAACTGACCTGCGGGGGCCACGACTTCGCCGATGCCGTCCGTCGCGCGCGGCGTGCGATCGCGGAGTTCCGCATCCGGGGAGTCAGCTCCAACCTGTCGTTCCTGGCCGCTGTCCTCGACGACCCGGACTTCCGCGAGGGCCGGGTGACCACGGGTTTCATCGAGGATCGGCCACGCCTGCTCAACGCCCGCCCGCCCGCGGACCGCGGCACCCGCGTGCTCACCTATCTCGCTGAAACCACGGTGAACCGGCCGAACGGGCCCCGCCCGCAGGTGATTGAGCCGGTCGGCAAACTGCCGCTGCATGGTGCCGCGGCTGGCGCCTTGCCGGGCACCCGACAGCGGCTGCTTGACAGCGGACCCGAGGAATTCGCCGCAGCACTGCGAAAACAAGATGCTGTCGCGGTCACGGACACGACGTTCCGCGACGCACACCAGTCGTTGCTCGCCACCCGCGTGCGCACGAAAGACCTGCTCGCGGTGGCACCGGCTGTTGCGCACACCCTGCCGCAGTTGCTGTCGCTGGAGTGCTGGGGCGGTGCCACTTACGACGTCGCGCTGCGGTTCCTGGCCGAAGATCCGTGGGAACGGCTCGCGCAATTGCGCGAAGCAGTACCGAATATCTGCCTGCAGATGCTCCTGCGCGGCCGCAACACCGTCGGCTACACGCCTTACCCGACCGAGGTGACCGACGCCTTCGTCGAGGAGGCCACGGCCACCGGCATCGACATTTTCCGCATCTTCGACGCGCTCAACGACGTGGAGCAGATGCGCCCGGCGATCGAAGCCGTGCGGGCAACCGGGAAGGCAGTCGCCGAGGTGGCACTGTGCTACACCTCGGACCTCTCGAACCCGGCCGAGAAACTGTACACATTGGACTACTATCTGAAGCTGGCCGAGCGAAGCGTCGCCGCGGGTGCGCACGTGCTCGCGATCAAAGACATGGCGGGCCTGCTCCGTGCGCCCGCCGCCGCGAAGCTGGTTTCCGCGCTGCGCAAGGAATTTGACCTGCCGGTACACCTGCACACCCACGACACGGGCGGTGGGCAGCTCGCCACACTGACCGCCGCGATCGAGGCGGGGGCCGACGCAGTGGACGCCGCGGTCCCGTCGATGTCGGGTACGACTTCACAGCCGTCGCTCTCGGCGCTGGTCGCCGCGACTGATCACACCGCCCGCGCGACAGGGCTGTCGCTGCAGGCTGTCGGCGATCTGGAGCCCTATTGGGAGGCGGTCCGCCGGGTCTATGCGCCATTCGAGTCCGGACTGGCGTCGCCCACCGGGCGCGTATACGACCACGAGATCCCCGGCGGCCAGCTGTCGAATTTGCGCACCCAGGCCATCGCACTCGGTCTGGGCGACCGATTCGAGCTGGTCGAGGACTGCTACGCCGCGGCCGACCGGATCCTGGGCAGGCTGGTGAAGGTGACACCGTCGTCGAAGGTCGTCGGCGATCTCGCGCTGCACTTGGTCGGCGCGGGCGTCAAACCGGCGGATTTCGAGGCGGAGCCGAACAAGTTCGACATCCCGGACTCCGTGATCGGCTTCCTGCGCGGCGAGCTCGGGGACCCTCCGGGCGGGTGGCCGGAACCCTTCCGCACGCGGGCGCTGCAAGGCCGGGCCGCGGCTGGTCCGGCGGCCACGCTCGACGAGGAAGACCGGCGCGAACTGCGCGAGGAACCCCGGGCGACGCTGAACCGGCTGTTGTTTCCCGGGCCCACCCAGCAGTTCCTGGCGCACCGCGAGGCCTACGGCGACACGTCGGTGTTGTCCAGCAAGGACTTCTTCTACGGGCTTGAGCCCGAGCTGGAGCACACCGTCGCCCTGGAACCCGGAGTCACGCTGCTGATCCAGCTGGAGGCTATCGGCGAACCGGACGAGCGGGGCTATCGCACGGTCCTGACGACGCTCAACGGGCAGCTGCGTCCGGTGGTCGTCCGCGACGAGTCGGTCCGGACCGCCGTCAAGACCGCGGAGAAGGCGAACCGGGCCGATCCGGCGCACCTCGCCGCGCCGTTCGGCGGCGTCGTCACGCTCCAGGTCGGCGAGGGCGATCCGGTCTCCGAGGGCCAAGTCGTCGCCACGATCGAGGCTATGAAGATGGAAGCCTCCATCACTGCCCAGCGCGCGGGTTCCGTCCGGCGGCTCGCGATCAGCCGTGTCCAGCAGGTGGAGGGCGGGGATCTCATCCTCGAGATCGGATGAGCTCCCGGGGCTCCGTGCAGGGGGCGGAGCCCCGGGACAGCGGCTAGAAGTGGCTGTGAAACCTTCGGACGTGCGCCTCCATGAGATCGGCGGCGGCGGCGTCATCGCTCGCGGCGAGCGCGGCATGGATTTGTCGGTGTTCGGCCCGCAACTGGTCGCGGAGAGACTCCCAGCCGCCCTGGTCGCTCACGGCGCCGGGCAGCAAGCGTCTCACCGATTCCCGGATGGCCACGGTGAGCTCGTTGACGAGACGGTTTCCCGCCGCGCCCGCGATGGCGACGTGGAACGCGACGTCGGCGTCGCTGAACTGCTCAGGTCCGAGATCCGCGTCCATTGTGTCCAGTTCGGCTTCCATCCGCAGCAGGTCCGCGGCCTTGCGCCGCCGCGCTGCCAGGCCGGCCGAGAACCGCTCGAGCATCACCCGCGCCTCGGTCACGTCGTCGACGGGGAACGAATCGACGGCGAGGTGGAGTGCCAGCACGCGGCCCAACGCCCGTGCTGGTGCGGGAACGACAATCGTGCCGGATCCGTCGCCGGTGCCGACCTGGGAGCGGATGACGCCTTGTGCCTGCAGGACCCGCATCGCTTCCCGGACGGCCTGCCGGCTTGCGCCGAGCCGGGCGGCCAGCTCCCGTTCCGGCGGCAATCGATCGCCGGGGCGGAGGTCGCCCGACATCAGTTGTTTCTCGACGTGGTTCAGCACGATCTGGTAGGTCGGCTCACGCCCAGAGGCCGTGGTGGACACGGTCACTCCGAGCCGGACAAGGCGCGATGCTGTCCGGTCAGGCCGCGGTACACCTCGGAGTTGCGGTGCAGGCCCTCGACTTCCTCGGCTGTCAACGGTCGCCGGACTTTGGCGGGTACGCCGGCAGCGAGCGACCGCGGCGGGATCCGCATGCCCTCAGGGACTAGCGCACCGGCGGCCACCAGGGATTCCGCTCCGATTTCCGCTCCATTGAGGACGGTCGCGTTCATCCCGATCAGGCAGCCGTCCGCGACCGTGCAGCCGTGCAGTACAGCCCCGTGTCCGACGGAGACCCCGGCACCGATCCGGGCCGGGTAGCCGGGATCGGCGTGCACAGTCGCGTTGTCCTGAATGTTGCTCCCGACCGCTATCGAGACCGATTCGAGGTCCGCGCGGAGCACCGCCCCGTAGAAGACCCCGGAGCCCGCTCCGACCGTGACCGCCCCGATGACGGTGGCCGTGTCGGCGACCCACGCATCCGGTGCGACCGACGGAACCCGGCCCCCGATCGTCAGCACGTTGTCCCGCATGGACAGTTCACCTTTCTCGCCGCCGATGTTGCACTTGGTCGAACCATACAGCTATCTTGGTCCGACCACATCCCTCCGTCCCTTCTTCTCCGGAGGACTTATGTCCAGCGTCGGCCTGATGGTCACGTGCATGAACGACGCGCTGTTCCCCGAGACCGGCCGTGCGGTGGTCACCCTGCTGCGCCGCCTCGGCGTGAAGGTCGACTTCCCCGCCGCGCAGACGTGCTGCGGGCAGCCCATGGTCAACACCGGCTATCTGGACGAGGCGGTGCCGCTGCTGCGCAACCACCTCGCCGCGTTCGCGGGTTGCGACACCGTCGTGGTGCCGTCCGGATCCTGTGCGGGGTCCGTGCGCCATCAGCACCGGCTTTTGGCCGAGCGGTCCGGAGATCCCGGCCTGGTGCGCGCGGTCGAGGCGGCTCCGCCGGTCTACGAGCTGACCGAATACCTCGTGGACGTGCTCGGCGTGGTGGATGTCGGCGCGTACTTCCCGCACCGCGTGACCTACCACCCGACCTGTCACTCGCTGCGGATGCTCGGCGTCGGGGACCGGCCGAGCCGGCTGCTGCGGGCAGTCCGGGGGCTGACACTGCTGGAGTTGCCGGCGGCGACCGAATGCTGCGGGTTCGGTGGCACGTTCGCGGTGAAGAACGCCGACACATCGGTGGCGATGGGCAGCGACAAGGCCCGGCACGTCCGAGAGTCCGGTGCGGAGGTTCTGGTGGCGGGCGACAACTCGTGCCTCATGCACATCGGGGGATTGCTTTCGCGAGAACGTTCGGGAATCCAGGTGATGCACCTCGCCGAAATCCTCGCGGCGACGGACTCGACGGGCGTCCGGACCGTCGCGGAGGAGGTGGCGGCACGATGAGCGGAACCTTCCTCGGCACGCCGAAGTTCCCGGTGGCGGCGAAGAAAGCGCTTTCGGACAGCCAGCTTCGCCGCAACCTCGCCCACGCTACCGGCACCATCCGTGCCAAGCGCGCGAACGTAGTCGGCGAGGTCGCGGAATGGGAGCAGCTGCGCCTGGCAGGCGAGGCCATCAAGAACCGGGTGCTGCGGCACCTGCCCGAGTATCTCGAACAGCTCGAGGAATCGTTGACCGCCGCGGGTGCCGTCGTGCACTGGGCCAACGACGCCGCCGAGGCCAATCGGATCGTCGTCGAGATCGCGACCAGGCACGGCGCGGACGAGGTGGTCAAGGTCAAGTCGATGGCCACCCAGGAAATCGAGCTCAACGCCGCGCTCGAAGCGGCGGGCATCCGGGCTTGGGAAACCGACCTCGCCGAGCTGATCGTCCAGCTCGGGGACGACCTGCCCAGCCACATCCTCGTCCCCGCCATCCACCGCAACCGCGCCGAGGTCCGCGAGATTTTCCTCCGCGAGATGGGCAAGGTCGGCAAGCCTGCCCCGGACGACCTCACCGACGAGCCGGCACGGCTCGCCGAAGCTGCCCGAACCCATCTTCGGGAAAAGTTCCTGCGCGCCAAGGTCGCCGTGTCCGGAGCGAACTTCGCGGTCGCCGAGACCGGCACGCTCACCGTTGTCGAATCCGAGGGCAACGGCCGGATGTGCCTGACCCTGCCCGAGGTGCTCGTCTCGGTCGTCGGCATCGAGAAGGTTCTGCCGACCTACCAGGACCTCGACGTCATGCTCCAGCTGCTGCCGCGCTCGTCCACCGGCGAGCGGATGAACCCCTACACCTCGATGTGGACCGGGGTCACCCCCGGCGACGGCCCCCAAGAGGTGCACGTGATCCTCCTGGACAACGGCCGAACCGACGTCCTGGCGGATCCCACCGGACGGCAGGCACTGCGCTGCATCCGCTGCTCCGCGTGCCTGAACGTCTGCCCGGTGTACGAGCGGACCGGCGGGCATTCCTACGGATCCGTGTATCCGGGCCCGATCGGCGCGATTCTCACCCCGCAGCTGCGCGGATCCGACCCGCAGGCCGATTCGCTGCCCTACGCCTCGAGCTTGTGCGGCGCCTGCTTCGAAGTCTGCCCCGTGCGCATCGACATTCCCGAGGTGCTGGTGCATCTCCGCAGCCGGGTCGTCGACGAGAACAAGGCTGCCTCGACCCTGCCTTCGGTGCAGGACATGGCGATGAAGGCCGCGTCCTGGATGCTGTCCTCGTCGCGCCGGACAGGTATCGCGGAGAAAGCAGCCGGGCTGGGTGCACGGATCGTCGCCAAGCGCGCCCGCCCGACGCCGGGCGGCCGGGCAGTGCTGGGCCCCATGCCCGGGCCTGCCGCCGGCTGGTCGCAGTCGCGTGACATCCCGGTCCCCGCGACAGAGTCCTTCCGGGACTGGTGGAAACGCACCGACGGAGGTATCCGCGAATCGGACGGCCCGCTGTCAGCGGAACAGCAGGAAGGCGGACAGCCGTGACCGCACGCACGCAGATCCTGGAGCGGGCGCGGCGTGCCCTGTCCGACGTGGCCACCCGTGACCCCGCGGCCGACGTGCCCATCGACCGGCCGGACCAGCGCCGGGACCTGCCGCGCGAAGACCTCGTGGACCTTTTCGCCGAGCAGGTCGCCGACTACCGCGCGTTCGTCGAACGGACCACGGAGGCGAGCGTCGCGGGCGCGATCGCCCAGGTGCTGCGGAGCCGGTCTGCCCAAGCGGGAACCGGCGCGTCGCGAATCCTGGTCCCGCCCGGTTTCCCGGCCGCGTACCTGCCAGACGGCACCGGGATCGTCGCCGACGGGCCCGGCGTGCCGATCGTCGAGCTCGACCATTGCGCCGGAGTCGTGACCACCGCGGCGATCGGCATCGCCGAAACCGGCACCATCGTGCTCGACCACGGTCCGGGCCAGGGCCGGCGTGCCGCCACTCTCGTGCCCGACCTGCACGTGTGCCTGGTCCGCGTTGAGCAGGTGGTCGCCGGGCTGCCGGAAGCGGTGTCCGCGCTCGACCCCCGGCGGCCGCAGACCTGGATCAGCGGGCCGAGCGCCACCAGCGACATCGAGCTGGATCGCGTCGAGGGCGTGCACGGTCCGCGAACCCTGCACGTCCTGATCATTTCCCCGGACGACTGACGGTAGCGGCGCTGCCCGGCCGGCGAGGTCGTGCACGTCCGTTCCAGTGCCGGTGCAGATTCGTTCTAGTCCGATGACCGCCCGCCCCTGACACTGTGCTGAACCGTGTTCCTCCCCACAGGTACTCGGCTTCCGCTGGCAAGGGAAAGGCGGCGCGACGATGGTGTTGAGCTTTGATCTCACGGACCGGCAACGCCGGCTGCGGTCGGAGTCACGACAGTTCGCGCGCGACGTCCTGCGTGAGGTCAAGGCCAGGACCGAGCGCTTGCGGACGCCGGAGAAACGTTTCCTCGCAACGAACCCGCATATACCCGACTCGTCGCGGATGGCTTCCTGCGTGCGTGCATACCGGAGTCGGCGGGCGGCGACAATCAGAGTCTCGTCGACACCGCAATCGTGGCCGAGGAGCTGTACTGCGAGAACCCGAGCGTCGCACTGACTTTGGTGGGCACTGTGCTCGGGCTCCAGCCCATCCTCGTGGGCGGTACCAAGGAACAGCAGACGCGTCTGCTGGCACCGTTTCTCACGGGGACGCGTGCTCCGCCGGCCGCAGTCTGTGCCAGCGAGCCCGGCGGCAGTGCGAACGCGGCCTCACCCGCTCCCGGTGAGGGCGTGCGCACTCGTGCGGTGCGCGATGGGGAGAACTGGATCATTTCCGGGCGCAAGAAGTGGGTCTCCTCGGCGACAGGCTGGGATCGCAAGGGCGCCGATGTCCTTTGTGTCGTCTGCCGGACCGACCCCAGCGCCCCACCCGAACGCGGTGTCTCCATCATCGCGGTGGAGAAGCCGGGAGACGGGATCCAGCTCGATCGGGCAATCGAAACCCCGGGCTACCGGGCTCATCTCTTGCCGGAGTTCACCTTCCGCGATGCCGTTGTGCCGCACGCCAACCTGCTCGGCGAGGAGGGTGCGGGACTACGGCTCAGCGGGGCGAGCTTCACCGGCGCTGCGGCGCTCATCGGAATGCTCGGGGTCGCGTTGATGCGGACCGCTTTCGAGCACGCGCTGGACTTCGCTCGTTCGGAACGCCGTGGCGGGATCGTGCCCATCGTCGAGCACCAGGCCGTCGGTTATGCGCTGGCCGACGCGAAGATGAGCATCGAAACCGCTCGTGCCCTCAGCTGGCGAGCGTGCCATGCGGTCGACGCCGGACATCCGGCCGCACCGGAGCTCGCGAACTATTCGAAGATCTTCGGCTCGGAAACGGCTGTCCGCGTCATCACCGAGCTGATGCGGGTGGTCGGCGTCGACAGCTACGAAGAGGCCGATCCGCTGAACGGCTTGCTGCAGGACGCGCTGGTGCTCCCGCTGTTCGCCGGCGGCAACCTGGGCGGCCGGCGGCGGGCTCTGCACGCGATGCTCCAGCAGCCCGGTTACGACCCCCTCACCGCTTACGACGCGACTTGATCGCAAACGAGCAGCACCCACCGTATCCACGAATCGAGGAGGTCGAAATGGACGCGAAGAAAACCGCGATAGTGACCGGGGCGTCGAGCGGTCTTGGTCTGGCCATTGCCGAGGCGTACCTGAAAATGGGGTACAACGTCGTCGGCAACGCCCGTACCGCCGAGCGGTTGCGGGAAGCCGCCGCGAGCATCGGGAACCCGGAGAACTTCCTGCTCGTCGAGGGGGACATCGGCAAGCCGGAAACAGCTCGCACGTTGTTCGCGCGGGCGATCGAAGCTTTTGAGAAGGTGGACATTCTCGTCGCCAACGCGGGCGTCTTCATCGCCAAACCGGTTGGCGATTTCACCGAGGAGGACGTCGAGTCCATTCTCGACACCAACCTCAAGGGGTTCTTCTATCCCGCTCAGGAGGCCGCGAAACACATGTCGGCCAACGGATCGGGCCACATCATCGCGATCACCGCCTGCATCGCGATGCAGCCCAACGTCAAACTTCCCTGCTTGCTCACCGCGATGACCAAGGGAGGTCTCAATCACGCCGTCAAGGGCCTGGCACTCGAACTCGGCAGCTCCGGGGTCCAGGTCAACGGGGTCGCGCCCGGAATCATCGACACGCCGATCCTTCCTCGCGGCGAAGAGAACTGGGCGTTCTTCCGAACCCTTGCGCCCAATGGGAAAACCGGCGTCCCGCAGGACATCGTCGACGCGGTGCTCTACCTGACAGGTTCGGACTACGTCACCGGTTCCATCATGACCGTCGACGGGGGTTCGACCGCGGGCACGTGGTGATCTCCTCGTCAGCCGGCCTCGGGCAAGCGGTGAGCCGCGGGAGCCGGCAGATGTGCCCGCGAGTGGCGCAGGATCACCAGCATGCCGCTCAAGGCGATCAGAACCAGCCCGCTCAGCAACGTCGGGTAGCTCGCGACGCCCGCGAGCAGGGCCAGCACCGTGGGCAGCAGGAAGCCTGAGTAGGCGAGCGCGTAGTAGACGCCGGTCAGCGTCGCCAGTTCGCCGGGCGCGGCGAGCCGCTGCAGTTCAAGCAATCCGGAAACAACGGCGATACCGTAGGCGAGGCCCAAGGTGATCGCGGCCGCGAGGGCGAGCGCCGGCGAACCGGTGCCGGCCGCGATCGCACTGGCGGCCAGGCCCGCGGACATGACGGCCATGGAAATCGCGACGGCGCGGGCGCTGCCGTGATGGTCGAGGCGTTTGGCCAAAGGCTGGACGAGCGCACCCGCGCCCAGCGTGCACACCGTCAGCAGCGTCGAGTAGGCCAGCCCCCAGGACCGCACGGAATTCCCGACGACCTGCGGCATGATCGCGTAGGCGATGCCGGCGGAGCCGAAGATCCACGGTGCCATCGGCAGGATGACTCGCACGAACCGAGGGTTGCGCGCGACTGTGAGACGGGCGACGGGTTTGCCGTCGGCAATCCGCGTTTCAGCCAGGCGAGGCAGCATCGGCAGCAACACCGCCGCGAGGACCACATGCGGCAGGTAGGGAACGACCATCGCCGAATGACCGCTCGACGTGGACAGAAGCTGTGCGAGCAGCCCGGCCACGCCCGGGCCCGCGGCGAAGCCGAGCGTCAGCCACAGTGCGCCCCGGCGGGTCCCGGCGGCGGGGTCGCTCGACAGTTCGGTGACCCAGGTGGTCCCGGCGGCCATCGCGATGGCCGCGGCGGCGCCGGTGCTGAACCGGCCCACGGAAATCCAGGTGATCATCGTGCTGCCCGAGGCGAAGCCGCCGGCCGCCGTCATCAAGCCGGACAGCAGGGACACCGCGACCGCCGCGGTCATCACGCGCTTGTGGCCGAAGCGCGCGGACAACCGGCTGGCGACTAGCAAACCGGGGACCAGGCCGACGACATAGGCGCTGAGCAGCGCGTCCACGATGGCGACGGACCACCCCGCCTCGCGGTACAGCACGAGCAGCGGGGTGAACTGGTTGCCGCCCCAGCCACAAACGAAAACTGCGGCGGCCGCACCCGTCCAGTGGCGCCGGCCCACGGGAACCGATCGGTCGAACCCGAGTGAAACGGGGGAGTGTGTCGTGGTCACAGTTGTCCTTCGGCAAGGATCGGGGTCTTCGAGGCAAGGCCGCGCGGCCTTGCCGCACCCGGATCGGCCTGCTGGTGGCGGCTGGCACCGCGTGGGGTGAAAGCGACGCGTGCGGCGGGATCCGCTGTCCAGACGGTGAAAAACAGAGCGCGGATAGCTGTCTGGTCTATCTCGTACCCGGACCAGCGGCGCGGGGTCAGGCCGGTGGGCGAGCCCCTGCTGTCACCACGTCAGAATAGCAGGTGTATCTATCCTTGCATTTAAAAATGCGGCGGGGGTCACGGGCCGCAATCTTGCAGGCAGGGTGCACCGGATATGTTGGCGTGGGCCGAATCCAGGTTGCCCGAGGCACGAAGGGCACGTCGGAAGGGCGATAGCGCGCGGCCGCAGGATTCTGTCCTTTGTGGAGAGTCCAGGGTCTTCGCGCATCAGGCGCCGTGAGCCTCCGCGGCCTCGCGAACGGCTCGGGCGAACGTCTCCGGCGCCTCGACGGGAACGAAATGCCCCACTCCGCCGACGGGCTCCACGGAGACATCGCCGAAAAAATCCCCGAGACGGTCGGACCACTCGACGGGGAACAGCGGGTCGCGTTCGGGCCAGAGGAACGAAGTCGGGACGGCCAGCCGCTCGGCCGGGTCGGGAGCGACTTCGGCCAGTGCGCTGGCGACGCTTCCGCCGCCGGCCCGGTACCAGCTGATCGAAGCCGCGAACGCCCCCGGACGCCCGTAGGCGGAAGCGAGGTGCTCCAAGCGTTGCGGGTCCAAAGCGAACTCGGGACCGGACCAGCGTGTCCAGAAGTGCCGCAGGTATGCGCGGGCGGCATCGGGGTTGCCGTCGACGAGTTCCTCGGCCAGTTCGAGCTGGTGGAACCACTGGTACCAGAACTCTTCCATCGGCTTCGGAGCCGCGATGCGCCGGCCGACCCCGGGCGCGGGCGGGGTGACGACCAGGGCCCGCACCAGGTCCGGGCGCGTCTTCGCGAGGTGCTGCGCGACGCGGCTTCCCACGTCGTAGCCGGCCACGACGAGGCGGGAGATCCCGAGTTCTTCGACGAGTCCGGCAATGCTGCGTGCCTGGGCGGCGCGATCGTAGTAACGGCACGGATCCTGGCGGTGTTTGTCGGACTCGCCGAATCCCCGCAGGTCCGGGACCACGACGTCGAACCGGCCGGCGAGCAGGGCGGCCACCTCGGTGTGGTCGGAGCGGTCTCCCGGCCAGCCGTGGAGCAATACGACGGCAGGGCAGGCGGGGGAAGGCGTCCCGTACCGGTCATAGGCCAGCCGGAATCCGTCGACGGCGGAGCTGATGGGCACTGGAAATCCCCCTGTCGCTAACGGCGCGGCCGGCAGCCGGATCCCTCGGCATAAAGGTCCGTCTCCGGCATGTTCGCCTGCCCAGTCTACTCGATTCCTCACGCCATGATCCTGGATCCAGGAGCCGGGGTACACTATGCGGACGCGTCCGCGTTCGGAGAAGGGAAGTCCTCGATGGCTACGACGATCTACTACGAGAACGATGCCGACCTCAGTCTGGTCCAGCGCCGCAAGGTCGCGGTGATCGGCTACGGCAGTCAGGGGCACGCGCACGCACTGTGCCTCCGGGATTCCGGTGTCGACGTCCGCGTCGGCCTGCCGGAGGGATCGAAGTCCCGTGCCAAGGCCGAGGAGCAGGGACTGCGGGTGGTCACGCCGGCGCAGGCGGCGGCCGAGGCAGATCTGATCTCGGTTCAGGCGCCCGACACCGTGCAGCGGTCGCTCTACGCCGACGACATCGCTCCGAACCTGAACGACGGCGATCTGGTGTTGTTCAGCCACGGCTTCAACGTCCGGTACGGCTACATCGAGCCCGCGGCCGGAGTGGACGTCGCGCTGGTGGCGCCGAAGGGACCCGGGCACTTGGTGCGCCGTCAGTTCGTGGACGGTCACGGTGTGCCGTGCCTGGTGGCGGTCGAGCAGGACGCGTCCGGGAACGCCAAGGACGTCGCGTTGTCCTACGCGAGCGCGATCGGCGGCACTCGTGCCGGGACGATCGAGACGACGTTCGCCGAGGAGACCGAGACCGATCTTTTCGGTGAGCAGGCCGTGTTGTGCGGGGGAGTGTCGGCGTTGATCCAGGCTGGCTTCGAAACCCTGGTCGATGCCGGATACCAGCCGGAGATCGCGTATTTCGAGGTGCTGCACGAGATGAAGCTGATCGTGGACCTGATTTACGAGGGCGGTATCGCGCGGCAGCGGTACTCGTGCAGCGACACGGCCGAGTACGGCGACCTGACGCGGGGACCGCGGATCGTCACCGACGCGACCCGCGAGGAGATGCGCAAGATCCTCGCCGAGATCCAGGATGGTTCTTTCGCGCGTGAGTGGATCGCGGAGGACGACAACGGCCGCCCCCTGTTCCTCAAGCTGCGGGCCGAAGGCAAGGCCCACGGTATCGAGCAGGTCGGCGCGCAGCTGCGCGGGCTGATGTCTTGGGTGGACCGGCCGATCACCGAGACCGCCTGACCCGGGTATCGGGAGCAGGCGGGATCAGCCGGCCGGCAGCGAGCCGGGCGGTCTCGGCCAGATGCGCCGCGACCGTGGTGACCCGCTCGGTGTTGAGCAGCCGGTCCGGGATGATGACCCAGAAACTGCGCAGGGCGTGGACGTGGTCGTGCAGCACCGGCCGCAGCCGGGGATCGTGATGGGCGAGGAAACAGGGCACGAGCCCCAGTCCGATCCCGGCTGCGGTCGCCTCCAGCTGGGCGAAGAGGTTGGTGGTCCGGAACACGACGTTGGCCTGGGCCGCGATGTCCTCGGCGCTCTGGAGTTCGGGTAGGTCCAGCAGGGACGCCACGAACCAGACGAGGTCGTGCTCGGTCAGGTCGTCCTGCTCGTGGATCTCAGGATGCGACGCGAGGTAATCCGGGCTGCCGTAGAGACGCAGGTGGTAGTCGCACAGGTGCTCGACGTGGAAGCCGGGGCGTTCCGGGCGGTGGATGGTGACGGCGAGGTCGAACTCGCCCACCCCGTAGTCGAGCAGGTGGCTGCTGGTCACCAGCTCGGCCTCGATGCCCGGGTGTCGCGTCCGCAGCCGGGCCAGCCCCGGTGCGATCACGGAGCTGCCGAACCCGTCGGTCGCCACGATCCGCACCGTGCCCTGCGGGCTGTGCGCGCGATCAGCGACGGCTGCAGCCGCGGCGTCCGCCTCGGCCTCGATGCGTTCGGCGTGCGGCAGCAGCCGCCGTCCGGCAGGGGTCGGGGTCCAGCCGCGGGGCGTCTTGTCGAAGAGCCGCTGCCCGAGGTGTTTCTCCAGTGCCGTGATCCGGCGCCGGATCGTCGTGTGCTCCACCGAGAGCCGGGCGGCAGCCACGGTGAGCTTTCCGTACCGCGTCAGCGCCAGGAAATAACGAAGATCTTCGAGGTTCATGGTGTGCATTATTGCACGCTGTCTGTGCTCATATTCTTATTGTGTGTGCCTATATGCCCAGCGATAGTGGTCTCACCATCAAGCGGAACAGAGTGCGGATGAGCGAGATCAGATGCGTCGGGCAGGACAGCGCGACTGCGCAGGGAGGCCGGAAATGAGCGTCCGGGTCGCTCTCCTCGGCACCTGCCTGGCCGACACGCTCTATCCTGGAGTGTTGAAGGCGACGCTCCGTCTGCTGGAGCGGCTCGGCTGCACTGTCGACTTCCCCGCCGGGCAGACGTGTTGTGGCCAAATGCATTTCAACACCGGCTACCGGCGGGAAGCTGCGGACCTGGCCTCAGCCTTCGAACGAGCATTCGCCGGCCACGCCGTCGTCGTGGCGCCGTCTGGGTCCTGTGCGGGCATGGTCCGGCACAGTTACCGGCGGTTGCCCGGCTTCGCCGGGACTCTGCCGGACAAGACCTACGAGCTTTCCGAGTTCCTGGTGGACGTGCTGGGAGTGACTGATGTCGGAGCCTATTTCCCGCACTCGGTCACCTACCACCCGACCTGCCACTCGCTGCGGATGCTCGGCGTCGCCGACCGGCCCGAGCGTTTGCTGAAGTCGGTGCGCGGCATCCGTCTCGTACCGCTTTCCGGCGCGGAGTCCTGCTGCGGGTTCGGTGGCACGTTCGCGCTCAAGAACGCCGACACGTCGTCGGAGATGCTCGCCGACAAGGTGCGCGCGGTACAGGCTTCGGGTGTGGAGGTGCTGACCGCCGGGGACAGTTCCTGTCTCATGCACATCGGCGGCGGCCTCCGGCGGCTCGACGCCGGCGCCCGTCCGCTGCATCTGGCCGAGATCCTGGCGTCGACCGAGGAGGAACCGTGGTCCGCAACCCCGTGACGTGGCTGGGAACGCCGGCTTTTCCCAAGGCGGCGAGGGAAACCCTGAGCGACACCCCGTTGCGGAAGAACCTTCGCCACGCGACGCAAGCGATCCGAGGCAAACGCGCGCGCGTGGTGGACGAACTGCCCGACTGGGAGCGGCTTCGAGCGGCTGGCGCGGCGATCAAGGACGAGGTTCTGCTCCACCTCGACGAGTACCTCGAAGTGCTGGAGAAGACAGTCACCGAACGCGGCGGTGTCGTGCACTGGGCCCGTGACGCCGCCGAGGCGAACGAGATCGTGCTCCGGCTCGTCCGGGCGACTGGCTCGGACGAGGTCGTCAAGGTCAAGTCGATGGCGACGGCCGAAATCGGTCTCAACGAAGCGCTCGAGGCCGGCGGAGTGCGCGCGGTGGAGACGGACCTTGCCGAAGTGATCATCCAACTTGGCCGGGACCGGCCGTCGCACATCCTGGTGCCGGCGATCCATCGCAACCGCGAGGAGATCCGCGACATCTTCCGGCGCGAGATGCCCGGTGCCCCGGCCGATCTGCCGGCCCGGCCGGCCGCTCTCGCCGAAGCGGCACGCCGGTACTTGCGGGAGAAGTTCCTTTCCGCACGGGTGGCCGTCTCCGGCGGGAACTTCGCCGTCGCGGACACCGGATCCGTCGCCGTGGTCGAATCCGAAGGTAACGGCCGGATGTGCCTCACCCTGCCGCGAACCCTGATCACCGTGCTGGGCGTCGAAAAGCTCGTGCCGTCCTGGCGTGATCTCGAAGTGTTCCTCCAGTTGTTGCCGCGGTCGTCCACCGCGGAGCGGATGAACCCTTACACATCGGTGTGGACGGGCGTGACGCCGGGCGACGGGCCAGAGGAGTTCCATCTGGTGCTGCTCGACAACGGCCGCACCGCGGCACTCGCCGACCCGGTCGGACGGCAGGCACTGCGCTGCATCCGCTGCTCTGCCTGCCTCAACGTGTGCCCGGTCTACGAACGGACCGGCGGGCAGGCCTACGGGTCGGTGTACCCCGGCCCCATCGGCGCCATCCTGACCCCGCAACTGGTCGCGGACCCGCACGACGAGCAGGCGGCGTCGCTGCCGTATGCCTCTTCGCTGTGCGGCGCGTGCTTCGAAGTGTGCCCGGTCCGCATCGACATCCCCGACGTCCTCACCCATTTGCGGGCCAAGGCCGTCGAGGCGAAAAGCGCTCGACGGCCGGAGGCGCTGGCGATGTCCGCGCTCGCCCGGGTACTCGGCGACCCGAAACGATACGAAGCCGCCCAGCGGCTGGGATCGCTGGGCGCGCGGATCATGCCGCACGACCACGTTTCGCGGCTCCCGTGGCCGGGTTCGAAGTGGACCGCTTCGCGTGACGCGCCGCTTCCGGCACGGGAGTCTTTCCGCGCGTGGTGGAGGGAAAATCGTGACTGAGGCCCGGACGGAGATCTTCGACCGGATCCGGGCCGCGCTGGCGGACCGGGCCGCGGCGCCCGCGATCCCACGGGACTACGACCGGCACCGTGCCTACCCGGACTTGCTCGGCTTGGCGGCCGAGCGCATCGAGGACTACCAGGCACGGGTGTGCCGGGTGGCCGCGGCGGAGGTTCCCGCGACGATCGCCGGTCTGCTGAGCGCGAAGCGGGTGCACGCCGGTGTCGCGCCCCGGGGCGTTCCGGCGGAGTGGCTGGGACCGGAGGTCCGCTGGCTGTGCGACGATCCGCCGCTCGCTGTGGAGCAGCTCGACCAGGTCGACGCCGTGGTGACCGGGTGCGCGGTGCTGATCGCGGAGACCGGGACGATCGTGCTCGACGGGGGACCCGGCCAGGGGCGGCGCGCGCTGACCCTCGTGCCCGACTACCACCTGTGCGTGGTACGACGCCGGCAAGTGGTCGCCACGGTCCCGGAAGGCTTGGCGCGCTTGGCACCCGAGCGTCCGTTGACCTTCGTTTCCGGTCCGTCGGCGACGAGCGACATCGAGCTTGACCGGGTCGAGGGCGTGCACGGCCCGCGCACCTTGGACGTGGTCCTCATCGAGGACCGGGAGCCCCCTGGGACCGCAGCGCCACGCTGACCGCCAGGACGGACCTCGCGGCCACCGGGCCGGTCCGGGATGGCTGATGGATCCACGAGCCACCTATCGCTATACTGCGTCTGAAAGCTGACGTAGGAGAGGTAGCGCGGGTGGTCATGGAGCAAAACGTGTCGGCGCTGGAGCAACTGCCGCCACGGGACACCACTGCCCTTGTCCGGACGGTTCGCGACCGGATGCGCCAGGCGATCGCACTGGGCGAGATTCCCGCCGGGGTCAAGCTCAACCAGGTGCTGGTGGCGAAACAACTGGGGGTCAGCCGGATGCCGGTCCGCGCGGCGATACCGGAACTCGTCACCGAGGGGCTCCTCGAGCCGCTGACCGGCGGTGGGGTGATGGTGCGCAAGCTGACGAGGCGCGACGTCCGCGAGGTCTACGAGGTGCGGCTCGCTCTGGAGTCCCGTGCGGTCCGCAACGTGGCCGAGGCGCGTCCTGCCCCGGCGCTTGGCAAGCTGCAGAAAATCATCGACACCCATCGTCCGAACGTGTCGTCCTATGACGCGGCCACACTGCTGGCCGCCGACCGTGAGTTCCACATGGCGTTGCTGGAAGCGACGGGCAACGACTATTTCCAGCGAGCGATCGTTTCTCTCTGGTCCGTGGTGGAACGGGCGATGGTCGGAGTGCTGGAAGCCACGGAAGGCTTCGAGGGCCCATGGAAAGAGCACGCTCAGATCGTGCGGGCGCTGCGCGCGGGGGACGCGGACAAGGCCGAGGCGGCGGTATGCCGGCATCTGACCAACGCCGCCGAGAAGCTGGCCGGCCGGCTGCCCGAGGACGACGCACTCGCGGAGTCGGACTAGCAGGTGACGCCGGGTGTGGACGGACGCATGGCGCCCGTCCACACCCGGAACGGTCATCCTTCCTGTGCCGCCACGGGTGCACTCGTGCGTGCGGGCCCCGCGGCCGGTGCCCGCTTTCCGAAGCTCGCGATCGCGGTGGCGACCAGTGCGCTGGCCAGCATGAAGAAACCGAGTGCGTAGAAGCCCTTCTGGGTGGAGCCGCCGTTCGCCGCGTATCCGACGACAACGGGGCCCACCAGGCCGCCGAGACTGCCGAACAGGTTGATCACGCCGGTGGCCGGCCCCGCCTGCTCCGGCGGGACGTACTGCAGCGCCCAAGCCCACCAGGGGCCGAAAGCCGCGTACACGCCCAATGCGGTGATGAGCAGGAATGCCAGCTGCAGAAGCAGGCTGTGCGGGAGGAAGTGCTGGACGAGCAGGCCGAACGCACCGAGGAACAACGCCGGGATGACGAAACGCGACTTGCCGTGCCGGGAGCGGTCAGCGGCCCGCGCGTTGAAGAGGAGGGCCACGCCCGCCGCCGCGAACGGGATCGCCGAAAGCCAGCCCACCGCTTCGATGCCTCGTGCCGACAGTTCTTTGAGGACGGTCGGAAGCCACAGTCCGAAGCTGTAGAAACCGGTCAGCCAGAGGAAGTAGACCAGGCTGCACGCCCAGACGGCCGGTGTCTTGAGCACCTGCAGGAATGAACCGCGCTTGCCGTCATCGCTGTGAGCCAGGCGGTGCCGCAGGATGTACTCGCGCTCCGTTTCGGACAACCGGCGGTCCTGTTCCGGGCTGTCCCGCAGGAAGACCAGCACGACCACGCCCAGGATGAACGCGGGTACGCCCTGGACCACGAACATCGTCTGCCAGTTCCAGGTCTGGATCAGCCATCCCGCGGACGGTGCCATGACGACGGAGGAGGCGGGCAGGGCCAGCAGCGAGAGGCCGGCCGCTCGCGCGCGCTCGCCCACCGGGAACCATTTCACGAACATGACGGCGAACGTCGGCCAGACGACGCCCTCGGCGAGTCCCATGGCCAGCCGTGAGAACAGCAGGGGCTCGATCGAACCGGACAGTGCCTGGGCGATCGCCGCGAACCCCCAGATGAACAACGAGGTCGCGATGATCCGGGTCGGGCCCAGCTTCGTGGCGAGCCAGCCGCCTGGCACCTGAGTGGCGACATAGCCCCAGAAGAAGGCCGAAAGCACCACGCCGGTCGCGGCCGCGCTCAAGTGCAGTTCCTTAGCGATGGACGGAGCCGCGACGCTCACGTTGGCGCGTTCGGCGAACGCGGTGAAGTAGACGAGGAACAACAGCAACCCGACCCTCCGCCAGCGGGCGGACGGCACCGGTTTCGCATGCGGGTAAGCATTTTCCGGTGGTGGAGGCACGGCAGATCAGCTCCTTCGGTGGCTACCGGGCGTGGGAGACGCAGGATCCTCGGAAGGCAACTGGCCTTGAGTGACCCATTCAGGACGTGTATCCTGGCTCATGGATCCACGGAGTGATGACCCTAACAACCGATCCGGAGGACGTCAATGACGACAGTTCGCCACCGTGGTTTCGCGGAGTTGTTGCCATGCGGGAACTTCGTCCGTGATGAAGCGGTGCGCGTGGTGGCCGGAGCTGCGCCTGGGCTTGCGAGGCGGAGCGACTCAGGTGATTCGGGAGGGTATGCGCTGCCGTGCGAGCAGAGCGCGACCGCGAGGGTCTAGGTGTCGTGTGACCGGGCTGTTCGAAGTTTTCCCGCTCGTGTCAGCAGTGTCCTGATCGTCCGGTGCGGACGGAACGTCAATGCTCGACCTGCGGAGGCCTGGGTCCGGATCAGCTGCGGTGGAACCGGTCAAGGTGTGCGGACAGAGCGGACGAAAAACGTTCAAATTCGCCCGACTCGATGAGGTCGATCAGTTCCCCATGTTCGCGGAGAATAATGGGAAAATTAGTGGGCATCACGTGTAAAGTGCGTGCGCTCATTCGCTGTTGCCGATCGGAAAGTGTAGTGTAAAACCCGATAAGTATATCGTTGCCGCCAGCTTCGACAATTGACCGGTGAAAGTACTCATCGGCCTTGGCGAATGCCGTTATGTCTCCGCTGTCGGCATTTTTCTGCTGCTCGGCGAGGGCTGCGCGGACCGAATTCATCGCTGAAGGCAGCAAGTGGGCGCGTGCCTGCAATCGGCGCACGGCGGCAGTTTCCACGGCCTGGCGCGCGTCGAGCACGTCTTCGGCTTCGTTTGGCGAAATGGGCACGACGATGGCTCCCCGTTTCGGGATTAACCGGATAAACCCTTCGCTCTGCAAGCGAAGAAGCGCTTCGCGGACAGGCGTGCGGCTCACGCCTGCGCGTTCTGCGATCTCGCCTTCGCTGAAGAGGTGGCCGCCCGGGAGTTCGCCGGTGAAAACAAGATCTTTTGTCAGTGCGTAGACGCGCTCGGCCATCGGTTCGGGATGCGACTTTGCGCTCTTTGCTGCCACGATATGAATACTAACATCCAGTTGTCCGAGCGGGTACTGCTCGGATTCGAACAATCTGTGCCGAACTGTTCCGGACTTCGATCGCCAGTGGCCGGTGCAGCGACCGTGCTGCCGCACCGGCCACTGGCGATCGAGCGCGGTGCCTGCTCTCGCCGGAGAGCAGGCACCAGTTGGTCACTGCCAGCTCGCGCCGGTTCCGCTGGTGCTGTTGCCCGCGTCTGAGTCGACGAACGCGCCACGGTGGGCGGCCGCCGGGTGGCGGTCGGGAATCCGGCCATCGGTGTCGGGGAACATGCGCTGCCTGAGGCCAGGCCTCGCTTCTGCAGTACCGGGATGACCTGCTCGATGAAGTCCCGGCAGGAACCGGGAATCGCTGGGCAATCATGTTGACGCCGTCGATGCCCGCGTCCTGCCACTGTTCGAGCTGGTCCTCGATCGTTTCGGGAGTGCCGACGATCTTCAGGTTGTTGGACAGCGCTCCGGCGACGTCGGAAACCTTGGCCTTTTTGCCGGAGTTCGCGTCCTCGAACACTCTTCCGGTCCGCGAGGCCGACGCCGTCATCCCAGGATTCCTCCCACGGTTTGTGGCCACGTCCATGTACTCGTCGACCCACTCGTAGCGCTTGTCGCGGGCGACGATCTCATCGAGGCCGTAGTTCTGCGCCGCGTTGTGCGAAACGCTGGTGACGATGTTCCATCCGATCCGGCCCTCGCTCAGATTGTCCATTGTGGACACAGAGTGGCCGAAGCTGAACGGGTCCTCGGACAGGATCGAGCTGGTGAACGTCAGGCAGAGGTTCTCCGCCTCCCGATCAGCGCGGAACTGCTTCGGTGAATCCTCGCAATTTCCGGTATCTGCGGAGGAAGCGCGAGCGGGTGGGCCACGAGCTGGGGCTCTGCGAGGAGAGTTCCGGGCTGAGCGGGTGGCGACGGTTCTTCTGCTGCCCTGACATCGCGGTCCTCAGGCCTGGAGTCGTGAGCCAGTTTCTGCTTCCCCGGGTGTCGTCCGGCTGGGCATCCGGGGAAGCGGTGTGCCCGAGGAGGCCCTTGAGTCACCGCCCTATTGTATGTATCCTGGCTTCTGGATCCACAATGGCTTCGTGTCGACAGCGACGGTGCCAGAGCGAGCAGTCCGAAGGAGTCAGCGCGACATGCCAGTGATCAATGACGACAACGACCTGGTCACCCGTCCCGCAGTAGTGGTCGGTGGTGCCAGTGGTATCGGCCTGGAAGTCGTCCGTCAGGTGTCCAGGCACACCGACGCGGTCGGGGTGATCGACCTCTCCCCGGAACCCGGCGACGCCCTGCGGGCCGTGGGCGATCACGTTTCCTACCATCAGGCCGACGTGCTCGACCCCACCGCGCTGGAGAAGGCCTTCGCCGCCCTGTCGGCGGACCAGCCGGTGGCGAACGTCTTCGTCTCCGCGGGCGTGACCCTGCCCGGGCGGGTCCTCGACGTGGAGGCCGCAGCCATCGAGCGGTGTCTGATGATCAACCTGATGGGGTCGATCAACACGATCCGCGCGGCCGTGCCTTGCCTGGCGACCGACGCCTCGATCGTCCTGGCGGCGTCGGTCGCGGCTTACACGGGCGGCGGCTACGTCGGCGGGCCGGTGTACGGCGCGACCAAGGCCGGCGTCATGAGCCTGACCCGCGGCACCGCCCGCGAGCTCGCGGAGAACAAGATCCGGGTCAACTGCGTCGCCCCCGGTGCCACGCACACCGGGATGGTCGGCGACGACCCCGACGTGATCGCCAGACTGACCGCGAAAACCCTGCTCGGCCGGTTGGCGAACCCGCTCGACATCGCCAACGCCGTACTGTTCCTGTGGTCGTCTTCGGCGTCCTACCTCACCGGCACAACCATCGACGTTAACGGCGGCTCGCACTTGGGCTGATCCGGCGCGTCCCGAGGAACGACGGAGTCAGCAGGATGAAGATCGATGCGCCTCTGGTGGCCGCGCTCAACGCGGCGGTCACCAGCGCCGGCGACGTCCGTATGCGTGCGACCGACAGGCTCGCTTACGCCCACGACGCCTCCCATTTCGCGCTGACTCCGAGGGCTGTGGTAACGGCGGCGGACGCGGCCGAGATCGGGCAAGTGTTCGCAGCCGCCGGACAGGCCGGTGTTCCGGTGACGTTCCGGTCGGGCGGAACGAGCCTGTCCGGGCAGGCGGGCACCGACGGTGTGCTGATCGATACCCGCCGGCATTTCCGCGAGATCGAAGTGCTCGACGATGGTCACCGGGTCCGGGTGGCCCCGGGGGCGACCGTGCGGCAGGTCAACGCCAGGCTGGCGCGCTGGGGCCGCAAGCTGGGACCGGATCCGGCCAGCGAAGTCGCTTGCACAGTGGGCGGGGTCGTCGCGAACAACTCGAGCGGCATGGCCTGCGGTACCGCGGCGAACAGTTACGCGACTCTCGAGTCGCTCGTGTTCGTCCTGCCTTCCGGGACGGTGATCGACACTGCGGAGCCCGGGGCCGACGACCGGTTGCGAGCGGGTGAACCCGGTCTGCACCGCGGCTTGGCCGCGCTGCGGCAGCGGATCCTGCACGCTCCGCATCTCCGGTCTCGCATCGAGCAGCAGTTCTCAATGAAGAACACCATGGGGTACGGGCTGAACTCCTTGCTCGACTACTCCCGCCCGGTGGACATTCTCGCCCACCTCGCGGTCGGCAGCGAGGGAACGCTCGGGTTCATCGCCTCGGTCGTTTTGCGTACCGTGCCGGTGTTCGCGCACGCGCGCACCGGGCTGCTGGTGTTCGACAACCTTTCCGCGGCGACCGGTGCGCTTCCGGCGCTGACGGAAACCGGGCCCGCCACCATCGAACTCCTCGACGCCACTTCCCTGCGGGTCGGCCAGCGCGATCCGCGGGCCGACGAGCTGCTCCGCGGTCTCGCGGTCCGTGAGCACGCGGCGCTGCTCGTCGAATACCAGGACGACTCCGTCGCGGCTGTGCAGGAGGCAGCCGACGCCGCGGAAGTCGTGCTACAGCGGCTGCCCGTCGCAGGGACACCGGCGCTGACCGGCGACGCGTCTGCGCGGGCCGCTTACTGGCATATCCGCAAGGGCCTCTACGCGATGGTCGCTGAGGCCCGGCCCTCGGGCACCACGGCCCTGCTTGAGGACGTCGTCGTCCCTGTGCCCGAGCTTCTGCCGACGTGCCAAGAGCTGACTGCCTTGTTCACCAGGCACGGCTACGAGGACAACGTCATCTTCGGCCACGCCAAGGATGGCAACATCCACTTCATGCTAACCGAGCGCCTCGGCTCCGGTGCCCCGCTCGACCGCTTCGCGCGGTTCACCGACGACATGGTCGAGCTCATCCTGCGGCGAGGCGGATCGCTCAAGGCCGAACACGGGACCGGCCGCATGATGGCGCCGTTCGTGCGCCGCCAGTACGGCGACGAACTTTACGAGATCATGCTCGAAATCAAGCGCCTGTGCGATCCCGGCGGGCTGCTCAGTCCCGGCGTCGTGCTCTCCGACGACCCGGCCGGCCACTTGACCCACCTGAAGTCCGCTCCGCGGGTCGAGGACGAGGTCGACCGCTGCGTCGAGTGCGGGTTCTGCGAGCCCGTGTGCCCCAGCCGCGATCTCACCACCACTCCGCGGCAGCGGATCGTGCTGCGGCGGGAGATCGAACGCGCACGGCAGGCCGGCGACCTCGAGCTGTTGGGGGAGCTGAGCCGGGAGTACGACTACGACGGCATCGACACCTGCGCCGTGGACGGGATGTGCCAGACCGCCTGTCCTGTGCTGATCAATACCGGTGATTTGGTCAAGCGGCTCCGGACAGAACAGGCGGGGACGGTGGCTCCGGCGGCCTGGCGTGCCGCGGCCCGGCATTGGGACGGTTTCACCAGGGTGGCTGCGACCGCGCTCACCGCGGCGCAGCACCTTCCCGCGGCCGCGGTCACGCGCGCGAGCGACGTGGCGCGCAAGGTCGCCGGCGAGGACGTGGTCCCGCGGTGGTCGCCTGATCTTCCCGGTGGCGGACGGCGTCGCGGCTCCGTTCCCGCTCCGGGCGAGGAACCGGCGGCCGTCCTGTTTTCCTCCTGCACCGGCACGATGTTCGGCTCCCCGGAGGGCGGTACGGGCGCCGCGGATGCCTTCCGCTTGTTGTGCGCCCGTGCCGGTCTGCGGCTGCGGACACCGGAGGGCCTGCCGGGCCTGTGCTGTGGCACGCCATGGCGATCGAAGGGCATGACCCGTGGCTACGAAGAGATGGCCGCGCGGGTACTGCCGGGGCTCTGGACCGCGTCTGAGGAGGGCCGTATCCCGATCGTCGGTGACGCCTCGTCCTGTACCGAGGGACTCCGTCACATGGTGGAGGCGGGTGGTCGGCACTACAGCGCGATCCGCGTGCTCGACGCCGTGGAGTTCGCCGCTGAGCATGTCCTGCCCAAGCTGGCCGTCACCGAACGGATCGGGCACATCGCCTTGCATCCGACCTGTTCGGCGGTCCGCATGGGCATGGCAGGCGACCTTCGCGCGGTGGCCGAGTCCGTCGCGGAATCGGTCACGGTCCCGCCGTCGTGGGGATGCTGCGGGTTCGCGGGTGACCGTGGCCTGCTCCGTCCGGAACTGACCGCTGCCGCCACCACGGCCCAGGCCGATGAGCTGAACGAGCACCCTGGCGGTTTCGCTGCCTACGTCTCGTGCAATCGCACCTGCGAACTGGGGATGACCCGCGCGACCGGCCATTCTTACTTGCACGTGCTGGAGCTCGTCGAACGAGCCACCCGGCCCGGGGCGGCTGTCTCGCCCAGGGACTGAGCAACGGTCCGTCCGTCACCGGGCCGAGAGCGCGACCAGCCGTAGCCCCAGGTGCAGCAGCAGGCGGTTCTCGCCGTCGTCGAGGTCGAGCCCGGTGATCTCGGTGATCTTGTCCAGCCGGTAGTACAGGGTCGTGCGGTGGATGTGCAGCGCGGCGGCGGCCCGGGGCCGGGAACCGGCGTGGTCCAGGAAGGCCGCCAACGTCGCGGTCAGCTGACCGGACCGGTCGACGTCGAGCAGCCTTCGGAGAGCGGCGGGCAGCACAAGGCCGACCGGCCGTTCTGGCGAACCGGTGGGGAACTGGAGGAGCAGTGCGTCTGGCCCCAGTTCCGACCAGGCGGCCACACCGTCGTCGCCGCGGGCGGCTGCTCGAGCCGCGAGCACGGCTTCTTCCCGTGCCCGCCATGCCTGGGCCAGGTATGCGACGGGGTCGCTGATCCCCGCAGCACTGGCTCCGGGCGCACTCAGCAATGTGTCGACGGCCCGGGTCAGCTTCTGTGCGGTGGCTCGCATCTCGTCTGGCGTGGTCCGCACCGGACGGTGTTGCAGCATCGTCATGCTGGTGCTGTCGGTCGTCGTGCCCGTGGCTTCCGGCGAGCGAGTGACCTCCGCGATGGCCACCGCTAGCGCCGTTTTTACCGAGATGGCGTCCGAGTGCTGGGCGACCGTCAGGTGCAGCACTTGCCAGTGGTCGCCTGACGTTCCGGCCAGCCAACCGGTCCGCTCCAGGTACGCCAATCCTTTTCCGCGGATGTCCGCGTCCGTGCTGAGCACGCCCGCGACCGCGTGCTCGCGCTCGTCCCGCAGCCGGTCCACGGCCGAGCGCGCGGTGTAGAGGTGCGGTGCCAGGTCCTCTGCCGCTCGCGCGATGGTGCCGACCTCGTCCGGGCTGAGAGAGCCGTCGGCGTCGATGACGAGCACCACGCCCAGCAACAGGCCACGCAGCCGGATCGGCGCGCACAGCCGTGCCGCCATGCCCAGTTCGGGATGCGGCGGGATCCGGCCGGGCCGGTTCCACCGGGTCACCCCCTGAGCGAGGATGTGGCGCGTCGCTTCCAGCCCGATGTCGTGCTGGAGCACGGCCCGGATCCGCTGTTCGTCCTCGTCCCCGTAGTGCCGGCTCGCGTACACGATGTTCAGTTCGGCGTCATCGACCACGACGGCCCGGCGCAGTGTTTCCGCGAGGTCGTCGACCTGCCTTTCGAAGGCGCGGTCAGCCACACAGGCCCCCTTCCGTCAGGTCGCTCAACAGCACTTTCCTCTCTTCGGAGGAATCGTGTCACGTCCTTCTCGCGCTGGCGAGGTACCCCCTGAGCCTGCCTCGGCCGAGGATCGGGACGGACACAGGAGTTCACCGGCGGCAGGAGGACGACCATGCCGGCGTTACCGCATTTCATCGGCTGGGCGCACACGCGTTTCGGCAAACTGGACAACCCGGATGTCGAGTCGCTCATGGCGGAAGTGGCGATCTCGGCGATCGAGGACGCCGGGCTGGAAGCCGGCGACATCGACGCGATCTCGGTGGGCGTCTTCGGCGCCGGTTTCTCGCGGCAGAGCTTCGACGCGGCTCTCGTAGGCGCGGCAGAGCCCATGCTGGCGCGGATTCCCGCGACACGCTCGGAGAACGCCTGCGCCACGGGGAGCGCCGCGTTGTACTCCGCGCTCGACCAGATCGAGGCGGGGCGGGCTCGCCGGGTGCTCGTCATCGGTGCGGAGAAGATGACCGCGTCTTCGGGAGCCGACGTCAACGACATCCTGCTCGGGTGTGCGCATCGCCGCACCGAGGACGGAGCGGGGAGTTTCGCCGGGATCTTCGCCGGCATCGCGCGCGAGTACGCCGATCGCTACGGCAACCCCCGCGAGGCGCTCGCGCTCATCGCGGCCAAGAACCACCGCAACGGCGTCCGCAACCCCTATGCGCATCTGCGCAAGGACCTCGGTTTCGAGTTCTGCGCGACCGAGTCCGAGCGCAACCCGGTCGTCGCCGATCCCTTGCTGCGCACGGATTGCTCGATGGTCTCCGATGGCGCGGCGGCACTCGTCGTGTCGGCGGACCAGCCGGTCAGCGGCCGGGCCGGGGTCGCGGTACGGGCGCGCGCGCAGGCGAACGAGCCGATGGCCCTGGCCGCTCGACACGACCCGATCGCGTTCGACGGCGCACGACGCGCTTTCCGGGAAGCGCTGCGTGTCGCGGAAATCTCACTGTCCGATTTGGACCTCGTGGAAACGCACGACTGCTTCACCGTCGCCGAGCTACTCCAGTACGAGGCGTTCGGGCTGGCGGAGAAAGGCAAAGGCGCGGAGGTGCTCGCCGAGGGACGCACGCAGCGGGACGGGGATCTTCCGTTCAACGTGTCCGGCGGGCTCAAGTCGAAGGGACATCCGATCGGGGCCACCGGGGTTTCGCAACACGTGCTGGCCGCGATGCAGTTGACCGGTGAGGCGGGGGACATGCAACTGTCCACGGCCGACCGGGCCGCCGTTTTCAACATGGGCGGCGCGGCCGTGGCCAACTACGCGACAGTGCTGGAGGCCCTTCAGTGACCAGGACCCACGCAATCCCGCGGCGACGGGCCATGAACCTCGCCACCCTGCTGACCCAGACCGCGCGCCGGATCCCGGACCGGGTCGCGGTCGTGCACGGCGCGACCAGATGGACCTGGCGTGACCTCGACGAGCGCACCGATGCCCTGGCGGCGGCGCTGCGAGAGCGAGGCGTGCATCCAGGGGACTGCGTCCTGCTGCACAGCCCGAACCATCCCGAATTCATCCAGGCCATGTTCGCCGTGTGGCGGGCGGGAGCGGTTCTCGCCCCGACCAACAGCCGGCTGACGCCGGACGATGTCGCCGGGATCGCCGGGGTGTGCCGCCCGGTGGCGATGCTGGTGCACCCCGACGGCAAGCCCCACGCCGACGCTGTCCGGGAAAAGCTTCCCCTGCCGGCGGGCACGCTGCTCGTCGATGCCGACGGGGCCGATTCGATCTCCGCCCTGCCGGCCTGTGCGGAGAAGCCCGGCGACACTGAGGTCGGTACAGAGGACCACGCCTGGTACTTCTTCACCTCCGGAACCAGTGGCACTCCCAAAGCCGCGGTCCTCACCCACGACCAGATGGGTTTCGTGGTCGTCAACCACATCGCGGACCTGATGCCCGGGTTGGGCGAGAACGACGTGTCGCTGGCCGTCGCACCGCTCTCCCACGGCGCCGGGATCCACCTGCTGCCGCAGGTGGCCCGCGGCGCCGCCACCGTCATCCCGGAATCGCGGCGGCTGGACGGGGACGAGGTGTGGAGCCTGGTCGAACGCGAGCGGGTCTCCAACATGTTCACCGTGCCCACGATCCTCAAGGCGCTCGCCGAGCACCCTGCTGTCGACCAGCACGAGCATTCGTCCCTGCGGCATGTCATCTACGCCGGAGCCCCGATGTTCATCGCCGATCAGGAACGCGCGCGTGCGGCGGTCGGCGAGGTTCTCGTGCAGTACTACGGTCTCGGCGAGGTGACCGGCAACATCACCGTGCTCCCGCCGTCCGAACACGGACGTCCGCGACCCGACGGGGTGGAGATCGGCACTTGCGGCAGGCCGCGCACCAGCATGCAGGTCAGCATCCGGGCCGGCGGCACCGAACTGCCGGCCGGGCAGGTCGGCGAAATCTGTGTAGCTGGCCCCGCGGTGTGCGCGGGCTATCTCGACAACCCCTCCGCCAACTCCGAGACGTTCGAAGACGGCTGGTTCCACACGGGTGACCTCGGCATGCTTGACCCCGAGGGATACCTCTACATCACCGGTCGCGCCTCGGACATGTACATCTCCGGCGGCTCGAACGTCTTTCCGCGCGATATCGAGGAGAAACTGCTGGGCTGCCCAGGAATCGCCGAGGTGGCCGTGCTCGGCATGCCGGACCCGAAATGGGGCGAGGTAGGCGTCGCGCTGTGGGTGCCCGAGGCCGGTGCAGAACTCACCGATGACGACGTGCTCCAGTGGCTTGTGCCGCGCATCGCCCGGTACAAGCTCCCGCGCCATGTCCTCAAATGCGACGAACTGCCCAAATCCGGCTACGGGAAGATCGTGAAACGCACGATCCGGGAGGATCTGCTGACGGCGGGATGGCCGCCGGCCGAAACCGCAGGCGGTGCCAGACGGTAACCGGGAACTGTCGTGTCGGCGCGGATTCGTCCCGTTTCCTTTGCCGTCTCGGGGAAATCGGGCGGATCCACGCGGCATCCTGTCTTGGCGAACGTCCGCAGTTTCACCGCCGCGGACTTCGGCGAGACAGAGCGGCGGGACCGTGATGTGGCGGCGACCGATCGCGGCGTCGCTCGTCCTGGTCCGGTGCTGAGTAGCGCACGGCATGGCCAACGACAGCAACTACGGCCTGGCCGCCTGCGTCTGGGGCAGGAACCTTGACCAGGCTCTCGTGACCGCACACCGGCTCGAAGCCGGCTGGGTTCAGGCCAACCAGGGCGGCGGCCGGGTTGTCGGGCAGTCCTACGGCGGCTACAAGGACAGCGGCTTCGGACGCGAAGTGTCCTTGGAAGGCATGCACGCCGGCTTCCCCCAGGCCAAACAGATCAACGTCCGCCTGCGCGGCTGACCGGAAAGGAACAGACACATGCGAGCAGTTATCGTCCGCGCGCACGGCGGGCCCGAGGCACTTGCCTTTACCGACACCGCGGCGCCTGCGCCCGGTCCGGGCGAGATTCAAGTCGAGGTCCGCGTCGCCGGCATCAACTACATGGATGTCTACCAGCGCGACGGAGCCGTGCCAAGGGACGTCCCGTTTGCGGTCGGGGTCGAGGGCGTCGGCGTCGTTACCGAGGTCGGGTCAGACGTGGCCGACTTCAGCCCTGGGGAGCGAGTGGGCTGGTTCAGCGGCGGCAGCGGCAGCCACGCCGAGATTGCCGTCGTCGACGCGGCGCGCGCGGTGAGGATCCCGGATGCCGTCTCCGACGAGCTGGCGACCGCGGCGCTCATGCAGGGCATCACCGCTCAGTACCTGGCCACCAGCACGTATCCGGTCGGGGCGCACGACAGCGTTCTTGTGCATGCCGCGGCAGGCGGAGTAGGCCACCTGCTGACCCAGATCGCCGGCCTGCGCGGCGGCCGGGTCATCGGCACCGCGTCCACTCCGTCGAAGATCGCTGCGGTGCTGGCCTCCGGAGCCTCCGCCGCGGTGCCCTACGAGAATTTCGCCGAGAAGGTCCGTGAACTCACTGGCGGCGCGGGAGTGTCCGCTGTCTACGACGGGGTCGGGGCTGCCACCTTCGAGGGCAGCCTGGCGAGCCTCAAGCCCCGCGGAGTGCTTGCCATCTACGGCACTGCCAGCGGACCGACCCCGCCACTGGACATCCCGCGCCTGAACTCCGGCGGCTCGTTGTACGTGACCCGGCCCAGCATCGCCCACTACACCGCCGACACCGCTGAAATGCGTGCCCGCGCGGCGGAGGTATTCGACTGGATCGCCGCGGGCGAGCTCAAAGTACACATCGGCGGGGAGTTCCCGTTGGCCGAAGCACGGCACGTGTACATCGAATTGGAAGATCGTCGCACGAGCGGAAAGCTCCTGCTCCGCCCGTGACAGCAAAAGCGGGGCCCGTGTCCATTCCCGTGGCGGGCCCCGCCCGTGTCCGGCTGGAAATTCGCATCCGATCACAGCTAAGAAGACTTCTCGCGTGCGCGATGACGAACTGCGATGGTTTGAGATAAAAGAGACAGCGTGCTGCGGATGTCGCAGAAATCGGACCGACACCGACACGTTCTGATTCCATGCCGTCATGATCGGCAAAAAGTAAAACCGCTGGGCTGTCGAGACAGGGGCGTAACTCTGGTCTCGACAGCCCAGCGGCGGCTATGACGTAGTGCGTGCCCCCTGCTCGTCATGGCGATCTTTCGCCAGGGCGAGCACTGCATCGAAACATGCCTGGCACACCACGGAATCGGGAGTGATGGTCAGGCCTTGGATGATCTGCCGGCGCTCGCTCTGAACGGCCTGCTGGCAGATGTCGAAGTGGCCGGCGTGTTCGCACAGGCAGCCACAGTACGACCGCATGACGCGCACTCCATTTCTTCAGTAGGGGATTGATCCTCACTTTACATCACCCGAGTCGACATAATCTCCGGTTGCGGCAGCGGTGCGAGAAGATGTCAAAATAATACCACGCCAGCGATTTTTAGGCAGCGAAAATTCGGTTCAGGTTCGTCGCCGACGGCTAATTCGGCTCGAACCTTTGTTGTGGTCGTCCCTGTTCGTGTCCCCCGTTCGGCGATGACTACCGCGGTGCGTCCTGTCTCCGCCGCGCCGCCAGGGTTAACGACGACTGCGCCGATCCCGTGCGCCCCCGAGCTCGTCGGCGAGATTGGGGGCGGCGCGGCTACCGCTGCTGCGCACCGAGCCGGAGATCGGCCCGTACGGCAGGCGTCGAGGCCGGATACGTCGACCATCCGGCCGCACCGATGCCGAGTCGCCGTCCCTGGCAAGATCGACAAGATTGGCTACGAGGGGTGAACGTCACCGAGGCGTATTCGACGGGTTCCGCATTCCGGCGGCCCAGGTGCTGAACGAAGCCTCCGGGCCGGTGTCGCGGAAAGGATCGAGGAGACCAGTGGTGCGCAGGGCGTTCCACTGGAGGAGAGAACCGGTGATCTGCTGCGGAAAATACTGAGGCGACAGTCGTGACCCGGCAGCCGGTTTGATGTGCGGGTCGACTCGGCTGCCGGGCGGTGTCCAGTCGCCCTGTAACACTACGCCGGTCAGTGCGACCTTTAACCGTTAGCCGAAGGGCTGCTGGCGCGCGGGCGAGAGAAGGGCCTAGATAGTGACCGAAGTTGACCTGAAAGGGCTCCTCGACGCGGCTGACCGGCATGTCGCCGACGAACTGGAGTCGATGCCCGAAGTGGAGGACGTCGGCAGCGATCTCGACATCGCCAGCCTTCCGGTCGACGACGCCCGGATCTGGTATCGCCTGAGGGAAGCGGCTGCCGTGGTGTTCGACCTGAAAGGGTCAACTCGATTCGGCTTGAACCAGCGAGCGCGGAGCACGGCGAGCATCTACGAAGCCGCCACGGGGAACGCAGCCATGATTCTCGACGAGTTCGAGGCGGACTTCATCGCGATCCAAGGCGACGGTGGATTCGGGTTGTTCTGGGGAGAAGGCCGGCGCCGCCGGGCGGTGTGCGCAGGCATCACGCTTCAAACCTTTGGAGCGGATTCTCTTTCCCCGCGGCTGGCCAAAAAGTGGAACACACTGCCCGAAACCGGGATGAAGGTGGGAATAGCGCACAGTCCGCTGCTTGTGAAACGTGTAGGAATTCCTGGCGACGACAGTCACGAGCCAGTCTGGGCGGGACGGGCCGTCAACTATGCCGCCAAGTGCGCGCAGCAGGCTGACCGGGGTCAAATGTTGGTGACAGGAACGTTGTGGGAATGGATCAGCGGGAACGACTACCTTGCGGCAAGCTGTGATTGCGGCACTCCGAGCACGGACATCTGGCAGGATGCGACAATCCATAAGATTCCGGAGGAGGGGGTCGGGGAGGGCGAGCGCGAGGGGAAGGTGCTGACCTCGAAGTGGTGTGTCGAGCACGGAGCCGAATATTGTGCGGCAGTCCTGTCCGGCAAGTATTCCCGACCTAACGTGACGAGTTTGGTCAGGGCGGCCACGGCGATCGAGTACAAGTCCGCAGTCAGGGAAGGGGCTAGAATTGCGCGCGAAGCGGCGCGCAACAAGGATTCCTTCGCCGCGGCAAGGGAGCGGCGAATGCGTGATCAACGCGCGTTTCGCGCAGGGAAGCGGAACTTTGGCTGACCCCCTGCCCTCCGATGGCGCTGTTGGAGAAGGCCCCGCCGATGTCGCTGGTGTCGAGAAACCAGCCGTCGACGCTTCCGGAGGGAGAATTGAGCTTTCGGAAGTCTCGCGCGAGTATGCCTACAAGCTGCTGTCGAACACACGCGAAGAACTGGTTCGGGCGGACGCCAAAGCTGCGCTGTTGCTTGCTGCCGCGGGCATTGCCAGCAGTGCGCTCCTCAACGGTCTTCTCGGCGGAAAGTGGAGTCCGTTTCAGCTGGCGGCCTCGGTTCAGTGGATCTGGTGGATGGGGATCGCCGCAGCGGCTTCGGCGATATCGGCGCTGGCATACGGCGTGTATCCGCGGACGCGGCGTAAGGGAGGAGGCCGGCCGAAGCTCGCTGGTTACTACGGAGACATCGTAGGGCAAGGCAGAGCACAGGTTGCAGCGAGCGTGGCACAGGCGGAACACCACTTGGACGCGGCTCTGGTAGATCAGATCTTTCAGACCTCGCACATCGTTGAGCGAAAGTACAGGTGCTTGCGCGTTGCGATATTTGCGTTCGCGGCCGGGGCGATATTGTGTGCGCTGAGCGTTCTTCTGAGTTGAAATCGGGACGGCACGCCTTCGCTCGCCCGGTCAGGCGCCGGCCTTTGGTGTGCTCGATGTGATCGCCGACCGAAGTTTGCTTCAGGAAACCCCGCCTGAATGCCAGTCCTTTCTGTTTTCCTTGGTCAATATGGACGCGTGTCGATTCCATTGGTCAGGGTCGAGACTGGGCGAGTTCCGCGCGTGCCGGAAAAATTAAGGAGTTGCGCGGTGCGATATATCCCCGAAAGCCCGATAGTCGTTTGCATATTTCGTGAATTTTGAGACCGAGGCGAGTTTTGCTTGCATGTTATGGTGCCGCCAAGTGACTTTTCGTCGTGGGCGCGGTGGCTTTCGGAGAACCCGTCCACGTCGGGTCCCTGGCTGCCAGGTGCGAGGCGGACGTGCAGGTTCATTTCGGTGATCGTGCTGAGGAGCGCGCCCACGGCCGTCTCGCAACCTCGGCCCAAGAGTCAATCACCAGGCGGTGATGGAGTCGCGGAGTCAGAACAGTGGCTCGCCCGTGGCATCAGTGGTCGCGGCGAACTGGTGCGAGAGCCCCCAGCAAGGTCGGTTCGGCTGCGCGGGCACCGTAGAGCCAGATGGCCCGGCGACGTGGACTTTGCGCAGCCGATAGGAGAGCTTCCGTACGCTTTCGGCTAGGTCGAGTCCGGATATTTATCGGTCTACCAGAAGTTGGCGGTGTTGATGTCACCAATTGATGACAGGCAGTCTTCAGAGGGTGGGACCTCGTGAGTTTCGGGTGCAGTTGCCACCTGATCTGCCGCCGGGCAGATACGCCGTGATAGTGCAGGCTGTCGTCGGAGTGCTTGCGGCCGCGGACGTGCTCTCCGGAGCGTCGATCGCTGTAGACGATGTGGCCCGGGACGAGGAGTTGAATGACGTGTTCGATCAGTTCAGTGCTCTGTATCCATGGAGCCAGGGTTGAGCGCACAACGCCGCGACGGCGAGCGTCGACGGCTCGTCGCGCTGAGAGGGAGTTTCGTGGATGGGCTACCTGCGGCCCGTTCACGGCTCTGGGCAGAGTTGAAGTCCGTCCTGGCATACGAACGCGCCCTGCGTCTGCTGGCGTGGCCCACGATCACTGCGATCTCATTAGTCCATTGAGGTTGAGTGCACCCGTGAGGTTGGTGCTCTCTCCGCTGTAGCAGAGAGACCGTGCCAGGGCGGTAGTCGGAAGTAAGTTGGCGAAGCTAAGGCCCTGACAAGCGAAGTGTTCGACACGCGCTCATGGTGCAGACGCGGGTTAGACGGCTGGCCTGTCGGCTGTTGGTGCGACAGTTGTCCGGTTCAGCGCTCCTCCGCGCTGTGCTCACTGCCGCCGGATGGCTATGCGGCAGCGTTTCTTGGGATCTGCGGCAGAGTTCAAACCTGCGCGCCGTGATCTACGAGGCAGCCGTCGCAAGTCGCATGGCGTGGCGGGCGATGAATGCTGCGGAGTCGGCCGCGGTAAGAGCGATATCGCCAAGTTGGGTGTCAAGGTTGGCGTAGAGCCCGTCGCCGTCAAGCAGGAACTCCCCGCAGCAGCTAAGTGGTCTGTGCACGATCTGTCCTACTTCGGTTTGGTAGGCGGTGAATGTGCCAGAGAGTCCAACGTGGCTGCCGATATTGTTCGGCACGACGCGCACGGAGACTCGACGGTTGGTCTGCTGAATTCGGATGAGACGGTGCAGTTGCTCGGCGACGACGGTCGCATCGTCCATCGGATGCATCAATGCTTGTTCGCCGATGTAGACGCAAACGCCCTTCTCGCTCAATATTGCGCGGTTCGCCTCACAGTGCGCGCGTATGTGCTCGATTTCCGATCGCGTCTGTGGCGGTGAGTACCTGGCGACTGAGATGGCGTAGTCGGCCGTTCGCGGTAGGTCTGGCACGAGCAGTGGGTGCCAATCGACGATGCGTTCCGCTGCGCGTGCGCATACCTCTGCCACGGCGAAGTGGCGGGGTACGCCCCGGCGACCGAAAATCATCGAGTCCGTGTCTGGGTGCCGTGCCAACTCCAGGATCCGTGCCTTGTGCTCGCCGATAACGCCGAGTGCTCCGAGGATGCCCGCGACGTCCTCAATGCGCGGTGTCCTCGCGGCGTGCTCCCAGGCAGAGAGAGTTGCCTTGTTGACGCCGATCCTCCGCGCCAGCTCGATGAGGCCCCGGCGTTCGTGGAGACGCGCGGCTCGCAATTCGATAGCGAGGAGCGCGCTGCGAGTCCAGGGCCGTGCTCGGAGACTCGCCGTCACGATTCGTTCCGCAGCCGAGTCGAGTCTTTGCGGTCGACGACCGCGGCTGGCACAGCTTGCTCGCCCTGCATCGCATGGCGTCCGACCGGTGAAGAACTCGCTAGGACGTGGTGGGCAACGTCGGCGAGCTTGCGCACGAAGCCAGGTGAGCAATGCCGCGCGACAGAGTGCGCGGACAACGACTGTCCCAAGGTCCGCAACAGCCGCTCGACGTGCAGTTGGCGGCGCTGCTCAGCCACGCATCCTGGGCATGGTGGCAGCGACGGATGCGTCATTGGTGCAGGAATTACCAGCGTCCGGCACAGCGCACGGAACCTGCCCAGCCGGAGTGCGCGAACCATTTCGTCGTCATTGACAAGGTGGTCCAGGCCGTCCTCGTAGCTGGTCATCCAGATTGGGCGTGCAGTTCGAACAGAGAGTTCCCCGGGGGAGACGCGGCCGAGGGCCCAGCTTCCCGTAGCCGTCATCAGAATCCGTCCCTGATCCTCGCGGCGAGCCGGATTGTGTTGCACGGCCAAGGCTTTCCGCAGTTACGACAGCGACAGGAATCCGCGTTGGCATCAGCGCGCGGTGCATGGGCGACGAGCGCGAGAACCGCGAGATCGTAGAGCTGCGTCGGTTCGATTCGTGCTTCGTCGGGTTGCGATGCACGACCGGTCTGCGACCGGTCGAACGTTGCCGATTCAATCACCGATACCGCCTCTTCCGTCAGTTGCCGGGAGTTGGCGGCACCCCGGCGGCTGGGAACTCCTGTCCCCGCTGGCAATGGGGGCGCGGTGCCTGCGGGTCGGGTTCGCGACTGCGGGTGTCTGACCAGCCGCCGGGGTGCCATAACCAACGAAACCGCAGCTCAAGCGGGTAAACCACACGGCGCAACTGTGATCTTGGGGGAGGGTGTCTCCCTGTTCAACGGGGAGAACTTGCTCCATACTGAAAGAGTCGTATGGTCCGTTCAGAATCGTCTGAAGGGGGACTGCCATGCCGTCAGCCACGGTCAGCGTGCGCAGCAAGCAGCGTGAGCTTTCAGCTCAGCTTCGCGCAAAGTCTAGGACGTGGGCGGAGATCGCGGCAGTATTGTCCGACCGGTACCACGTCAACATGCGCACCGCACTTCGCCTGGCGCACGGCTGGAGCCAGCGCGAGGCCGCCGAGCGATGGAGTCTGCGTTGGCCAGCCGAACCGAAGACTGACAAGGCTTTCTCGTACTGGGAGCTGTGGCCCGCCGCGACAGGGCACGCTCCGCCGTTGGACGTGCTCTGCCGACTGGCGGAACTCTACGAATGCAGGGTGGCTGACCTGCTTGCGGACGTCGCTGACCATCGGTCTGCCGACTCCGCTCATCAGGGCAGAGCGCAGCTTGCAGAGATCGAGCGTCCAGCGACTTCGCTGGAGGACGTCGTCGCACGGTTGGGTGCAGCCGACGTTCACGAACTGGCCAAGATGGCGACGACCTGGGCGAATGGCGATGGTTCCGGAGTGAATCGGCGGTCGTTGTTGCTCAAAATTAGCGCCGCGCTGTCGTTGGCGTCTATTAGCCCGGTTCTTACGGAAGAAACGTCGGCTGCCGCGGAGACGGGGGAACGGAACACGCAGAGCGATGACGTCTCCGGAATCTGGCACAGTCGCTACGTCTACCCGAGCAGCGGCCGGGGCAAGGAGTTCGTCGGCGAGCACTATGTCGTTCTGCGTCAACGCGACAACCGGCTCATCGGCGAGAGCCTGCCGCATTCGACAGGTTCGCGTCTGAGGCTGGAACTGGCGCTGGACAAGGCTGTGGCAACCGGCACGTGGCGCGAGCAGACATCGCCAGGCGGCTACTACCAAGGAGCCACTTACCACGGAACCCTGCAATTGGTGATAAACCCCTCCAATCAGCGGATGAGCGGAATGTGGTTAGGTTTCGGACGCGATTTTACGATTAATTCAGGTGAGTGGCAGCTGACCTGGTGCAGTTCCGACACATCCAAACAGGCTCAACGGAGCTACCACGAAACGGTTTGATCAGCACACTACCGCCACGATGACGCTCCCCGGAGCGAACTCGCCGGCTTCGGCTCGCGCGAAGATTCCGTACATCATCTTCGCCTCGTACACCCAGTCCAGCGCCGCGCCATGACGCTGGGCGAAGTCGGCGATGAATGAGTCCAGATCCGGTGTCCGCCTGGCGTAGCCGCCGAAGTGGAAGCGGGTGTCGACCGACCAGTTGCGCGTCTCGGTGTCGAAGGCATCGCGCTGAAACCGCCGCACTTCATCTCCGAGGAAGTCTCCGCCCCTCAGTACGCTGAACCCGATCGCTTGCTGCTCTGGATGGAGGCGCGCGGCGATCCCCGCCAGGGTGCAACCGGTTCCGGAAGCACAGCAGATGGTGTCGAAGTCGTCGGCCATTTCATCGACGAGTTCGGCACATCCCCGTGCGGCCAGGCCGTTGCTGCCGCCCTCCGGCAGCACATAGCTGGGGCCGAGCTGGCCTATGAGGCGGTCCAGCACCTCTGGGTCGGTCTTGTGCCGGTAAGTCGTTCGGTCCAGGTATACGAGCCGCATGCCCATGCTTGTGGCGTAGGACAAGGACTCGTTCAACGGCAGGTGCTCCTCGCCCCGAACTACGCCGACGGTGCTGAACCCGAAGTGCCGACCCGCCACGGCCGTTGCGCGCAAGTGGTTTGAGTACGCGCCGCCGAAAGTCAAGAGCTGTTTATGGCCTTGGGCGAGCGCCTCTTCGACGTTGAACTTCAGCTTGCGCCACTTGTTCCCGGGTACGTCAGGATGGATCAGGTCGTCGCGCTTGAGCAGGAGCCGGATGCCGTTCAGGTTCAGACGGTCGTCCTGCAGTTCGACGACGGGCGATGGCAGGCGGAGCGGACTGCCGTTCAGCTCGAAGGGACGTTGAGTCGCCACGGACTCGACCTTACGCAGCAATGCGGGTCGCTGGTGCGAATTAACCCGGTCCGAAATATCGGGCAACCCTGACAATCAGGTGGGTTTCGGAAGCCGTCTTGCCGCGGCTGGGACGATGCGATGGCAGTTCAGTCGAAGGATGGTGGAGTGGGCCGGGTCGGACTCGAACCGACGGCCAAGAGATTATGAGTCTCCTGCTCTAACCAACTGAGCTACCGGCCCCGTCAAAGCGGCTTTGGCAGAAGTGAGCCGCCTTGGAGCGCCTAAGCTATCACGGTGATTCTGCGAGGTCGGCCGCTGCTTCGAGCGCCGTCAGACACCCCTTGGCAGCCGGCGAGGGTGCCGCGAGGAGAGGCTTCAGCGTTCGCCGGCTGAAGCGCCTGAGCCACCGCGCACCAGCTCGTCCGGATGCCTGGTCACTCAGCGTTGCGTACGCGATTCAAACGGGTGAACTGTAGCTGTTTGTATCCATTTGCATACGCCCCGGGCATACCTTGGAATATCCGCAGATCGCCGGTAGTGCAGGTGCGGGTCGGATGGGTGGGCTCCGGGGAGGGGGCGAACCGATGGCTGAGGACGGCCGCGGGAACTTTTCCGCGGCATTGAGCTGCGCGGAATTCCGCGCAATGTGGGCGGCCGAAGCGTTGTCGGTCGCCGGTGACCAGCTTGCCCGGGTTGCGTTGGCGCTGGTGGTCTTCGACCGCACCAGCTCAGCTTCGCTGACTGCGTTGACCTATGCCTTGACGTTCGCGCCGTCCGTGCTCGGCGGTTTCTTCCTGTCCGGGCTAGCCGATCGGTACCCGCGCCGCGCGGTGATTGTGGCGACTGACGTGGTTCGAGGCGGCCTGGCGATCGCGATGGCACTGCCGGGGCTGCCGCTGCCTGCGATGTGGTGCCTGGTCGGCGTGCTGACTCTTGTTGGCGCACCGTTCAAGGGGGCGCAGCTCGCGCTGCTTCCGGACGTTCTTCCCGCGGATCTCCTCCAGGCGGGACTCGGCTTGCGCCAGGTCACGATGCAGATCGCCCAGGTCGCCGGTTTCGGCCTGGGCGGACTTCTGGTGCCGCTGCTCGGAGCCGGATCGGTGCTCGCGATCAACGGCGGAACGTTCCTGCTCAGCGCCGGGATCGTGTTCGTCGGTGTCCGGCCACGTCCTGCGGCGCGGCAGGCGTCCTCCGCTGAGCCGTCGGCAGCGTCGGTTGCAAACCCGCGCTACGCCGCTCAGCTTGTCGCCCCGGTGATCCTCATTTCGATGATCGGCCTGCTGGAAGTGCCTGAAGGCGTTGCCGCGCCGTTCGCGAAAACGGCGGGTGCTGCGTCGTTCGCGGTCGGCCTGCTGATGGCGGCGAATCCAGTGGGCAGCGCTATCGGCGGCTGGTGGGCCGGGAGAAGCAGATCGATCGCTTCGCCGTCGACGGTGCTCATTCCGGCGGTCGCCGCAGGGTTGCCCTTGACGGCGGCGATGGTGTCGTCGTTGCCGGTTGCCGCTCTGTCGTGGGCAGTGTCCGGCGCTTTGTCGACGTACTACTTGGTTCGGCTGCAGCCCGTTGTCCTGGCGATTGTTCCCGACAACCGCCGAGGAACGGTCATGGGGCGGTTGAGCACCTGCATCATCACGTCGCAAGGTGTGGCCATCGTGGTCGCGGGTGTTGTGGCTGACCGAATCGGGCCGGCATCCACCGTGGCGGCGTCTGGTGCTCTTGCGTCCGCTGTGGCTCTTGGTGCTGCTTTTGTCTGGACGCGAACCCGCCCGCGGCAGGAGAGAGCCGCCGAGGACGAGCCCGCGCCGCCAGCCCGACGACGTTCACCAGTCTTTGTTGCGCATGCGAGCCCTCCAGGGATATCCGGCGGCGGGAAGGACCGCAGCTAGGAACACGGATTCACAACCGCGGACCTCCCCTTGGGAACGGAAGCGAGATCAGTATGAATCGAGCCACCGGCTCAGGACACCCCCGTGGGGGACACGGGGTGAGAAGCTGGTCAATCTGGTCACTCTCTGCGAGCGTTCTTGCCTTCGTGCTGCTCGTTGAGGCAGCCGCAATCGCCGTCGTTGTTTGCGCGACCGTATCGGCCCGAGTGACGCCGGACGACCTCCTCCGATGTCTGCTCGTGATTGGTCTCGGAGTGGCGGCAGCCGAGATGGCTCGTCAAGTCGAGCGCCGCCGTCGCCGTTTCGCCGACACGCCCCACGTGAACTTTTCCTCGGTATGGACGCTTGCCGCGGCGCTCATCCTTCCGGCACCTCTTGCTGCAGTCGTCGTGGGTGCGCTCTACGCGCATCTGTGGTTCCGCAGTTGGCGGGGCGTTGAGGGGGTCTACGCCTATCGGACGGTATTCAGCGTGTGCAACGTGATCCTGTCTTGCCAAGTGGCGGCTTGGTGCGGCCGCGCGGCGGGCGTGATCCCGATCGGCCACGACCGGAGCCTGTGGACCGGGCTCGGCGTCGTGGCGGTCGTCGCGACGTACTTCGTGGTCAACTCAGCGATCGTCGGGTCCGTTATCGCATTGTCCACAGCGACCTGGTCGCCGAAGCATCTGATCGGCCGCCTGAACGAAAACCTCCTCGAACTGGCAACTCTGTGCATGGGAGTCGTGGCTGCCCTGTTGATCGGGCAGCTTCCCGGGCTGCTCGTAATGGTGTTCGTCCCGCTCTATGCACTGCACCGCAGCGCGCTCGTCCGGCAGTTTGAGCAGGCTGCGCGGACGGATCCCAAAACCGGGCTCCTCAACATTGCCACCTGGCGAGCACTTGCAGAAGCCGAGTTCGCCCGCGCCCGCAGGCTGGGCATCACCTTCGGCATCGTGCTGATCGACGTCGACCGTCTCGGGAAAGTGAATGACGCTCACGGTCGCGCTGTGGGTGACGAGGCCCTTCGCTCGGCGAGTGCCGCGTTGCGTTCCGTCGTTCGGAGCGATGACTTGTGCGGGCATCTCGGCAGTGACGAGTTTGTAGTGATGCTGCCGGGCAGCGATGCGGAATCCGTAGTCGCCGTGGCTCAACGCATTCGAGAACGTGTGGCGTCCGCAGAAGTTGAGCGGACGCGCGGCAAGCACGTGGAGATCACTGTCTCCATTGGAGCAGCTGCGTTCCCCACAGCCGGACCTGAGCTGAACGATGTCATGTTCGCTGCGGACAACGCGGTCTTCGCGGCGAAGAACGCCGGCCGGAATCAGGTCAAGGTCAGCGGCGCGATGTAGATCAAGCTGGATCTGGCTTCGGGCGGTTTGCCGCCCAGCTGGCCAAAGGCCTCAGCATGCTGAGCAGTTCCCGTCCGTCCGGCGTGAGGTCGTACCAGACTCGTGCTGTGCCGACCTTGGCATCATCTTCCTCCCGTCGGATGACTACGTGGTTCTTCTCCAACCGTTTGAGGGTGTCGGTCAGCACGCGCGGGCTGATCGGAGTCCGCTGTCCGGCGATCGCGCGGTTCACTTCGTTCCTCAACTCGCTGAAGTGCAGTTCGCCTACCACAAGCGCGGTGATGACGGGGATCGTCCATTGCCCGATCAGCAGGGATAACACGTCATGGAGCGCTTGCCCGTATGACGTGCCTTCGTCGTTGTCCACATCAGCTGAATACCTGATGTGGACAACCGGTCGCCACCGTTTCCTCCCGATCGCGCGTTCTGTGGACTGAATGGGTGAACATGCGCGTGGTGAGTCCAAACTCAGCTGGTCGTTACCTTGCGCTCACTCGAGGTCGGCGGGCTAGACCGGGGTGGTACCCGGGGAACGGAGCCGGGGACGGAAGCAGCGAGACGTCTGGTCTCGCCGGGCCGATGGCCAGGCGTCTCGCCCCATTCTTCGGTGGACGGGGAACACCTGCCGGCCCACCGTTCCGGCGCAAAGGGGCAGCGCGTTGGCAACGCGAATCTCGGAAGTGTCAAGCGGCGGAGCCCTTCCTGCTGGCTGCAGTCCGCCTGTCACACCGGTAAATCGCCAGGTCGAGAGCGATCGGCACAAAACGAGCACAAAACCAGCACAGGATCAGCGCCATTTTGTCCTCGTTCGAGCCCGCCGCGCACAGCAACGGTGGTTCACAGTAGGAGCACGTGCAGGTAGCGAGAGCAACGCAAAAGCATGGCTGGAGGCACTGCGATGACGCTTTTTCCTGTATTAGGAGGCCCTCGTGACGTCCGTTCTGCCGTGGGTGACTGGGGGAGCAGGTCTGGTCCTCGGGCCGTTGTCGGTCGCAGTTTCGGAGCGAGTGACCGGCCCGCTCCCGTTCAGGTCGGCTCGGGCCCGCGTCGCCGCGGTGCTGGCGATCTCAGTGGCCATCGGCGGCCTGTACTGCGTCGGCTGGCTGAAGTTCGGTGCGACCTCGGTGCTGGTGACGTGGTGCTGGGCTTGCTTGCTCGGAATCAGTCTGGCGTTGGCGGACTTGTCGTATCGTCGGCTGCCCTTTGCTCTGGTAACGACGATGGGTGCTGGCGGATTAGTCACCTTTGTTGCCGCCGCGATCGTTCGCGGCGAATGGAGTCGGCTCGTGCTCGCGTGCGGCTCGGCCGCTGTCGTGTTCGTAGCGGCTTCCGCTGTCCAGGTCCTGTTGCCGCGGCACACGGGTGGCGGCGACACAGCGCTCTACGGTGTCCTCGCGTTGTACCTAGGGTGGTTCGGATGGGCTGGACTCATCCGTGGGCTGGCCGTAGCGAGTTGCCTCACGGCGATCGTCGGGCTCGTTGTCGCAGCGCACTCGAGGAACTGGAAGACGCGCTTCCCCGCTGGGCCGTCGCTGCTGGCAGGTGCGCTCGCCGGCCTTCTCATCGCGTGACGGCGTGAACGAGCAAGCCGTGGCTGCGGCCAAGGAACTGGAGGGACTTGGAATGCTGACTGGAAGCGGTGGCGGACGGCGTCGCGTTCTCGCCCTGATGGGCGTCTTGGCAGGCACCGTGGTCCTGACGGGTTGTGGCGGAGGCACTGAGAAGCCGTCCTCGCCGTCTCCCAACTTGTCTGCTCCTTCTCCTGAGCGGCCTGCGCAGAGTTCCTCACCGTCGACCGATCGAGAAGCGGTCAAGCTGGCGTACACCGAGTTCTGGCCCCGTTCGTTGCGCGTCGGCCAAGGCTCGCAGGATTCGTGGCGGTCCGCGCTTGCCGAAATCGCTGCGGATCCGCAGCTGACGACGACCTTGGACGCGATGCAGCGGCAGAAGGCAGCAGGCGTTACCACTTATGGCGAGGTCACCGTGCGAATCTCTTCGATCGATGTGTCCGGTTCGACCGCGAAGGTGGTAGATTGCCAGGACGCTTCGCACGCGGGCCAGGCGGATGCCCGGACGGGAGCGAAGAAGACAGTTGGCGTGGCACGGATGCCGGTTCACGCGCAGCTGGTTCGAGATGCAGCCGCCGGGACGTGGAAGGTCTCCAAGACCGAGTTTCCGGGCGGTGAGTGCTGATGCGCACTCGTTGCTGTCTTGCCACGATTACGGTGTCCGCCGCGGTCGTAGGTGGGCTGTCGTTGGTCAATCCGGTCACTGCTGTGGCAGATGGTGGTGACGACGGGCAGGTGATCGTCACTCCGTCCGACCCACTTGGCAGGTACGCGCCGCCTGGCGTGGACATGCGCGTGCTGGATCAGCGAGGCGAAGCTCCGGCTCACCGCGGTCCACCACCTGCAGCGGGGCCGCCCGGCCAACATGCTGGAACACCGAACCAGTCTGTCAGACCGAGCGGGCTGCCTCCCGGCTGCTTCATCGGCGGATTCGGCGTGGGCGGCCGTACGGGCGGACCGATGGGGAGCGCCTTCGGGATGCGCTGCATGCCCTCGCTGCCTGCGGCTCCAGCTCCAGCTGCAGCGCCCGCTCCTCCGCCACTGCCCACGCCAGCGGAATTGGCTGCGCAGGCGTTCGAACAGTTGCGGTTGCCGCTGCCGGTACCTCGGTACTCGCCGAATGTTCGGCTTCCGGACGGCCGGAACGCCACGATCGTCGGCGAGAACACCTGGATCTGGACGGAACGCAGCGCCTGGACCACCGCGGTCAGGAAAGTTCAAGTCGGACCGGTGTGGGCGCAGGTAACCGCGGTTCCGCAGCGCATGACCTTCGACTCCGGTGCCGGTGGTACGGCCTCGTGCAGCGGGCCAGGAACTCCGTACAGCCGTTCTGCTGGCCTTCACACAGCTAGCCCGGACTGTGGGTTCGTCTACTCGGTGTCTTCGTACGGGCTGCCGTCCGATCAGGTGCGAGCGGAATGGTCGATCGCGTGGTCGGTGCAGTGGACTGGCTCCGACGGTACGACCGCTGTCGGGGGCGAGTTCCCCGAGATGTTGTCCCGCACTTCGGCCACGTATTCCGTTGCCGAGATACAAGCCCTGCGTACAGGAATTAGCTAGCGCCAGCGCTATTTGAATCTGATAAAGGGCGCGAAGAGAATAATAATCTTCATTTAATGGGGAGGGAGTGCCCCGGTGAGCACTGCTGTGTCAAATTCCCGGCTGCGTGCGGACCGCAACGGGGCGGGAGGCCGCAATGACGCGGCCGAAGTACCGCGAATTCCGCGACGGCGGCGTTGGTGGCTATTGAGTGCTGCCGTCGTGTCGGTCGCGACGGCCGGCTACGGCAACTACGCCTTGCTTACGGCTCAGGACGAGCGGGTCGACGTGCTGGTCCTGAGCCGTAACGTGGGCTGGGGACAGGCGATTGCCGACGCGGACCTCGGAATAGCCAAAGCAGTCCCGGATCAGCCGCTTGCTTCCGTCCCGGCCAGCGACCGGGCGCAGGTGGTCGGCCGATTCGCGCGCTCGACCTTGCCTGCGGGCACCGTCCTCGCCCCAGCGCAGATCGTCGATCAGCCGGTACCAGGACCGGGCGAGCAATTGATCGGGTTGTCGGTGAAGCCGGGGCATCTTCCCGCTCGTGGCTTGGGCGCAGGAGACCTCGTGCAGGTCAGTCCTGTTTCGGGAGGCATTGGAGCAACTGCGCAGCAGGCGCAGGCCGGTGTGCCGTTTCGGGCGCGGGTGCTCGGGGTCGGGCCTCCGGACTCGTCCGGTGCGGTGACGGTCGACGTCGTCGTGGGTGCTGACGCCGCAGCTGCTGCGTCCAATGCGGCGGCGGGATCGGTTGTTGTCGCTCAACTCGGTCCGGGTGCGTGACGCGCCGAGGTCGTCGTCGGAAGGAATGAAGGAAATGGCAATGATCACGATCATCTCCGGCAAAGGCGCGCCGGGAGCCACCACAACCCTGGCCGCGTTGGCAGCAACGTGGCCAGCACCCGTGGTGTTGGCCGACTGCGACCCAGACGGCGGTGACCTTGCGCGAGGATGGTTCGGACAATGGTTGCTCGCCGGTCAAGTCCGCGCGGACGTAGGAGTGCTCTCGCATGCAACAGCGACGCGGCACGCGACGGCCGGCGATCCGACTGCCCTCATTGATCACGTCCAGGCGGTTCCGCCGGTTCAGCACGTCGGATTGCTTGCCGGTCTGAGTGCACCCGGGCAACGCGCGGCGGTGGGACCGGAGGGGTGGACGCGTCTGACGGTCGCGCTTGCGGCATTCAAGACGCGGACAGGACGTCCTGCGGATGCCCTCGTTGACGTCGGCCGTTTCGGCGCGGCAACACCGTGGCCGTTGGTACAGGCGGCCGACCTGGTGCTGGTCGCAGTGCGGCCGACACAACGGCATGTGCTTGCAGCCCGCCCGTTGCTGGAAGAACTGGCCGGACGCGTTGCGCCGGAGAAGCTCGCCCTGGCTGTGTGTGTCACTACTCAGCCCGCGACGAGGGAGGTCCGGGCGGCACTCGGCCACGAGGTGGCTGTGGGCATTCCCGAGGATACGAAGACTGCGGCAGTTCTTTCCGACGGCCATGGTGCGGGCGCACTGCCGCACCGTTCAGCGTTGCTTCGTGCGGTGTTTCCTGTCGCGCGTCGCCTCCACGGCACCTATCACCGTTACACGCCCGCCGAGATCCGGACCTTGGACCCGCGCCCCGTTTCGCTGCCGCTCATCGGAGGCACCCAATGACCTTGCCCGCAAACGGATACTCCACGGCTGGAGGCATCGCTGACTACCGGCTTCCTTCTGGCGGCGAAGTCCCTCTTCACGCGATCTCTCCCGCCGCGGTTCCAGCGCCGCCGAATACTGTTGCTGCCGAGGAGGTACCGCCGAAAATTGTGCGTGAGCTCCGTGAATCGGTCGCAGCACGGCTCGAGCGCGACGAGGCTCACCGCCAAAAAACCCTGTCCCAGTCGGAACAGCTGGCGCGAATGCGTGCGTACACGGCGGAGGAGGTCAGTGAATGGGTGCGTCAGCGTGCTCATGCCGGGCAACCACCGCTGACCGTCGAGGCCGAACGCCGGTTGTTCCGGTCGGTGGTGGCCGCGCTGTCGGGCCTGGGCACGCTGGAAGAGCTGCTGTGCCGAGAGGACGTCGAGAACATCCATGTGCACGGGTGCGACCGTGTGCTTCTGGAGCTTGCCGACGGAACGATCGAGCCGTGGCCGCACTCGGTCGCCGACACCGATGCCGAGCTGGTGGAGATGCTCGCCGCGATGTTCGCCCGCCAAGGGCAGACTTCCCGGGAGTTCAACGCTGGACAGCCGCTGGGGAATTTGCGCATCGGAGCTGGCGGGCCGCTGGGTGCCCGAGTCGCGGCAGTGATGGAGGTGTCGGACCGGCCGCGGGTCGCGATCCGCCGGCACCGTCTCGTCGACGTCCGCCTGGACAACCTGGTCGCTAACGGGACGCTCACTCCACTCCTCGCGGCGTTTCTGCGAGCTGCCGTTCGCGCGGGGTGCAACCTGATCGTTTCCGGGGGACCTGCGGCGGGCAAGACCACGCTGCTTCGGGCGCTGTGCACCGAGATTCCGGATTCCGAGCATGTCGTCACGGTGGAAGAAGAGTACGAACTCGGCCTGCATCTGGGACCGCGTCTGCTGGTTACCCCGCTGGAGGCACGACCGCCGAACGCGGAGGGAATCGGCGAGGTCACCCTGGACGACTTGCTCAAGCAGACGCTGCGGCACTCGCCGAGCCGGGTGATCGTCGGAGAGGTTCGCGGCGGCGAGGTCACGGCGATGCTGCGCGCACTGGGCAACGGTGCTGCGGGCGGTATGTGCACACTGCACGCGATCAGCGCGCTGGCGGTGTTCGACCGGATCGGTGCGCTCGGCCAACTGGCCAGTCCGCCGCTGGCGATCGATGCTGCGCATCAGTGGACCGCGTCCGCCATCGACCTGATCGTGCATGTCACGCGCGAGGATCACCGCCGCACAGCTGGTCGGATGCGGTTCGTGTCGGAAGTGATTGAGGTCGGTCCGGTCGGTGATGCCGGTCGTCCCGACGTCACCCGGGTCTTCGTCCCAGCACCGGAGGACGGGCATGCGGTTCCGGAGTATGTCCCGAGCCCCGCCCTGCTGGACCGCTTGGAGCGACACGGATTCGACAGCCGGCAGTTCAGCGCGGCGGGGACAGTTTTGGAGAGTCGGCGATGACGACCGTGTGGCCATTCGTATTCGGTGCCGCGGCAGCGGGCGCGGTCCTCTGCTCCGGTGCGGCGTTCCTCTGGAAGCCTCCGGCCGGAGCAGCCTCGACGACCTCGCCGCGGTGGAAGCACCTCGACAGGGTGCCGCTGCGGACGGTTCTCATCGCCGGTGCTGTCGGCGCGGCCGTGTGGTGGGCCACCGGGTGGCCGGTTGCCGCGCTCCTGGGAGCTGCCGCAGCCGTGGCGGTGCCCGTTCTCGTCACCGGTGACGGCGAGCAACAGCTGATTGTGCGATTGGATGCCTTGGCTGCCTGGGTGCGGCGAGTGGCCGATCTCCTCGGATCCGGTGCCGGAGGTCTGGAACAGGCAATCATCGGCTCGGCCCGCACGGCTCCGGAACCGTTGGCTGTCGAGATCGAGACCCTGGCGGTTCGCCTCCGTACGCGCAGTTTGGAGTCGGCGTTGCGCGCGTTCGCTGACCAGGTCGGCGACGAAGCGGCGGACGAGGTTGCGCTGACTCTGATTCTTCGCGCTCGGACCGGCGGGCGCGGGCTCGTCGAGATCCTCGCCGCGACCGCCACTGCGCTCGAGCGAGAAGCGGCGGCGCGTCGCGATGTCGAGGCTGATCGGGCGAAACCGCGCACCGACGTCCACGTGATCCTCGGCATCACCGCGGTGTTACTAGCCGGGCTGTTCGCGTTTGCCCGTGAGTTCCTTGCGCCGTTCGACGACCTGCTCGGCCAGGTCGTGATGGCGGGCATCGGCGTACTGCTCGGCGCAGCCTGTTGGTGGATGCACATGCTGACCCGGACTCGCCGCCCTGCCCGGCTACTCGGGCTCGAATCTCGCACACCTGCGTCAGCACGGAGGCGCGGCCCTTCGGTTGTTCACGGTGGAGCGGAACAATGAGCGCCGGATTCGTTGCCGCGACCTTGGGGTCTCTCGTCGGGGTCGCCGTTCTGCTCGCCGTTCTCGCATGGCTGCGCCCGGCCCCCGTCAACGTTGCCGCTGCGATCGCAGAGCTGGACGACCGTGCTCGCCGTGACAACAGCACGCTGCCGATCAATAGCCGGGCACGCTGGGTTCGGCGGCTCGCGAGCAGTTCTGCGCGGTCGTCGAGTCGCTGGTGGGGAATCCCTGCCCACGACCTCGATGTGCTCGACCTGACCGCCGAACGCTTCATCACCCGGCGGATGGTCTGGGCTGGCGGTGCTGCTGCGGCTTCCGGGGTGTTCTGCCTGTTCTGCGAACTGCTGGGCCTCGGACTGCCTCTGTCTGTGGCACTGGCTGCCGTGGCGGTCGCCGCGGCAGCCGGGTCGGCGGTTCCCGTGTTCGCCGTTCAGGAGGATGCCGCCCGGGCGCGCGAAGAGTTCCGCCACGCGACGGCGGCGTACCTCGACCTCGTGGCGCAGGAACGGGCAACCGGACGAGCCCCTGGCCAGGCTTTGGACGAGGCGGCTGCAGTCGGCGACTCGTGGGCGTTCGCCCGAATCCGACGGTCCCTCAACCACGCAGTGCATGCCGGCACGACGGCCTGGGACGCGTTGGCGTCTCTCGGACAGCGGATGAGCGTGCCCGAACTGGAAGACCTGGCGAGCATCGTCGCCACCGCGGCCGACGGTGCTGCCGTCTACCGGACGCTCCTGGCGAAGTCCGCTGCTTTGCGTACCGCGGCATTGTCGGCCGGCAAGGCCGACGCGAACGCTCGCTCCCAGCGCCTTGCTCTGCCGGTCGCGCTGCTGTTGGCCGCGTTCCTCCTGCTGGTCCTGTATCCAGCTGCGGTCCGCCTCATTCTCGGCAGCCCCTAGCCAAAGCGCGCCGGGAGCCCTTGTAACACAGCAGTTTCCACCTACTTCCGAGGAGCAGTATCAATGTCCAGGGAGCAATTCATCGCAGGAGCGGTGCGAGCGCGGGCGATGCTTGCGCTGATCGTGGTCAAGTCCGTATTCGCGCTGGTCTTTGTCGTCGAGCAGCAGTGGGCACGTGCGCGTGCGTCGGGGGATCGCGGTTCTGAGTCCGTGGAGAAGGCGGTACTCGTTGCTATCGGTTTGGCCATCGCGCTGGGGCTTGCGGTCGCGATCCGGGCCGCCGTCCAGAAATACCAGGCGCAGATCAACTAGGTCGGCAGACCATCGGGGAGGGAACATCATGACCAACCACGACAACGCCGAATTCTCGGACTCCCGCCGCAGTGGCGGTCCGGAATTCGTCCTGCTGAACCCGGACTCGCCCGGACTCCGGCTACGGCTGGAGATGGTTCGTGCGTTCGCCTCAGGCCGCGCCAGTGGGCTAGCGGTAACGGGTGTGCTGCTTGTCGTCGTCGGCATCACTGTGGGCGCAAACTCGCTGTGGCTCGCGGTCGTCGGGGTCATTTTCTTCGGTTCCGGCGTGGTCTGCGGGCTTGAGAATCTCGCGTGCTACACCACGGGCGAGTGCGGCTACCTGGGGAACAGCCGCCGCGGAGCGGCGCGGCCGGGAGAGTTCTGCTATCGGACACGCGATTTCGAGACCATGGGGGCACGAGCCAATGGGATCGCCGTCCGCGTCTTCGAGGCTGCTGAGTACATTGCCGCAGCACCAGCACGCACCTGGCCCGACCCAGAAGTCCCTACCGCGGCGCATCGACTTGCGTGGGAGATTCTGCACTGCCTGGACCAGACCCGCTCAGCGCGGGGCACCTGTGTCCGGCTTGGCGCGCATCCACGGCATTCGGAAGTCGCGCGGTCGATGGCACGTGCCCTCGTCGACGTCGACCGGAAACTGGACCAGGCTGCCCGATCCCTGGGCGGAGTTGCGCTGCTGGGAAAAGAGTGGAACCGAAAGCTCCGCGGCATCGAGAGTGCGCACCAAGCAGAACTTGAACTGGGGTCGTTGCACAACATCCCGGTCGATGAGGTGGAAAGTACTGCCGAATCCCTGCTGGAGCGGACCTTTTACCAAGTCACTGCAGCTCGTGATCTGACTTGTGCCGGATCTTTTCCCTGGGAAGGGGCGCTCCCTGCGCAACTCTCGGAACAGTCGAATGTGGAAGGTGCAATTCGATGAACCCGACAGACGACGAGATCGCGCGGCGGGTCGAGGAGAACGACCGGCCGCTCACTGCCAAGCGGGCAGACATCGCGACGCGGGTCGCCGAACTTGCCCAACGGCGTGCCGAGGCTGTCCGGCAACTGTCCGAGGTGGATGACAAGTTGGCGTCGGCCCTGGCTGAGTCCCGGGGAATCATCAGCATCGACGAGTTGGCCGAGTTCACCGATGTCCCCGGCGACAGCCTCGCCCGTTGGCAAGGGGCAGAAAAGCCCGTTCGTGCGAGGCGGAAGAGGTCCACCGGCCGAACGAATCGACCGCGGAACCCAGGCTCGCCTGCGCCGGAGTCCGAGCCTGCGCGAGCGCAGGGCTTGCCCGATGCCCCGGCGGTCAAGGCACTACAGCTGAACGGGGCGGAGGTTCCCCGATGAACACGGAGTCGGCAAGGATCAGCGAGAGCGTGCTGCCCCGGGATGCCGGGGCAGAGACAGTTGGTCTGGCCATTCTGTTCCCCTTGGTGCTCCTTTTGATTCTTGCTGCGGTGCAAGGCGGCTTGTGGTGGCACGCGCATTCCGTCGTCTCGCAGGCCGCGCAGACCGGAGCCGATGCCGGCCGTCCAGTCGGCGCGACTGGACGAGACGCTGCCGAGGCCGCACGCTCGTTCGTCGACCGCGCCGGACACGGCATGCTGACGGCCCCACAGGTCGACGGTTCGATGTCCCCGCAGGTCGTTCAGGTTGACGTATCCGGAACGGCGATACGTCTCGTCCCGATCCCGGGTCTGGACTTGCGCGTCACCGCGACCGCCCGAGTGGTGAAGGAGCGTTTCACCGTCCCGTCCGATGGCGGCGGATCATGAACACCGCGGACTGTGGCACGCTCGACTCACCTCGCTGCGGAGGTGACGAAGGGTCGGTGAGCGTCGAAGTCGCCGTGCTCCTGCTGGTCGTCGTCGCGGTTGGCTTGCTGATCGTTGCTGGAGCGAGAGTCGGCTCGGCCCAGCAAGCCGTTGACGACGCGGCCACTGCTGCAGCGAGGGCGGCCTCGATCGCCCGCGGCTCCGCCGCCGAATCTGCGGGAGAGAACGCGGCCCGCGCGCGGCTGCGCAGTGCAGGCGTCGCCTGTGCCGACGTCAGCGTGGTAGTGGAGGTGACTTCGATGGCCCCTGGACACGTAGGAACAACTCGAGCGCGCGTCGCCTGCAGCGTTCGGCTCAGTGATCTCGCTCTTCCGCTGCCGGTCGGTGCTCGCATCGTTACCAGCACCTTCGGTAGCCCTGTGGATCCATACCGAGGTATTCAATGACCAGCCGGAAGTCGCTCCACGACGCTGGGTCGACGAGTGTGCTCATCGCGGTCCTGGTGCCCGCGCTGCTGCTCGTCCTGGCGTTGGTGGTCGACGGCTCCGCTCGGTTGCGCGCGATCGCCCGGGCAGACGCGCTCGCTGCCGAGGCCGCGCGAGCCGCGAACACCGCTGTGGACACCCGTGGTGCGCGCGTCGCCGTCGACAGTGCCGCGGCAGCTAGCGCAGCAGCTGCGTATCTCGCACACAGCGGGCACGCCGGCCAGGTCACTGTCACCGGGCCGCGGGCAGTGCAGGTGGTGGTCACCGTCGCTGAACCCGCTCCGATCGGGCTGCTCGGCAGCACGATCGCGGCAACCGGCAGCGCTCGGGCGGAACTCGGTGTCGGCACTCGTGACGGTGGCCTGCCGTGACTGCCCTGCGGCTGCGCGGAGCGGCCGCGGCGACCGCGCTGCTGGCCGTCGTCGCCGGGGTTCCTGTAGGGCTCGTCGAACTCAATGCCAGCCCTGCCCGCTTGCTGCCTCGGGAGGCGCTCGGACAGGTTCCGCTCGCACAGTTGCCAGAGCGACTCTGGACAGCCGTGCGGTGGGCGTGGCTCACCGGCGACCTGGTGGCCTGGCTGTTGGTCGCCGTGGCCTGGAGCGGTTGGCTGGTACTGACCGTCGCCATCGCGGCTGAGTCGATCCGCCAGATCCGATACGGCATACATGGCGTTTCCGATCAGGTGTACCGCTTGCCGCTGTTTCGGTGGATCTCCGGCCTTGTCGCGGCCGCACTCCTGACGCTCTCCGGCAGCACGATGTCTGCCGCAGCGGCTCTGGCGGCGCCTGTCGCTGCAACCGCGCCCCCTCATCCCGGACCCTCGCCCGACGGCGCGACAGCTCACGGGACTTCGCCTGCGGCCACAGCAACAGAAGGATCGGCCGTTCCGTACGTCGTCGCACACGGCGACACCCTGTGGGGCCTGGCTGCGCGCCATCTGGGCTACGGTGCCCGCTACCACGAAATCGCTCAGCTCAATCCCGTGCTCCTGTCGGCAAACCCCGACCTGCTCGAACCCGGGTGGCGATTGTGGTTACCGGCCGACGCGGTAAACCTTCCGGCACCGCCGGAGACAACCGCGGATGGCCGCGTGGTGGAAGTACGACCTGGCGACACGCTCTCGCAGATCGCGGAACGCGAACTCGGCGACTCAACCGCATGGCCCGCCATTGCCGCTTTGAACTTCAACCGCATCCAGCCCGATGGGAGGACCTTCCGTCACCCCGACCACGTGATGCCCGGCTGGACTCTCGTTCTGCCGGAACTGCACACTCCGGCGGACACGCCCGGCCAGCCGACTCCGTCGAAGACTGTCCCCGCACCAGTTAGACCACCAATCCTCGCCAACCCGCCTACGCTCCAGCCGGACGAGCACCGTGCGCCCGACCACGAAGCCTCCGCAGACGGGATCTCGCTGCCTACCGGAGGCTTCGTTGGTCTCGGTCTTGCGGCCTTGATCACGATCGCAGCGACCGTCGTGCGCCTCAACAGGCGCCGCCGCTACCGGCCCGGTGCGCATGAACCGCCCGACCCGACGAGCCAGCCGGTCGTGCGCGCTTTGCGAGTTGCCATCGACGCCGCGCCACCTGGCGAGACCGTTCGCGGGAAACCGGCTGACGTCGCGGTCCGGGAACGCGCACTCGCCACCGCACGAAAAGCGATCCGAACCGATGGAACGACCGTCGTGGGCGTCCGCGACGGCCAGGCGATCGCGCTTGACCTCGCCCGCACCCGAGGACTCGGATTGACTGGCCCCGGCGCAGCGGCGGCAGCACGGGCGTTGACCACGGCGCTGCTTGCCCAATCGAGCTGCGACGACGGCGCGCTCCAGATCGTTGCGTCCGCCGCCGGCGCACGGCACCTGTTCGACAACGCCCTGCCGGATCGTCTACCTGCTCAACTATGCATCGTCGACTCGGCCTCAGATGCGCTGGATGTCATGGAAACGCAATTACTCACGCGTTCCCATCGGCTCCACGCGCAACACAGCAACTATCCCGCCGCACTGTGCCTTCTGGTCGCTGAATCACTCCGGGACACCGACCGGCGAATCCGCGCCGTGCTTGAGAGTGGTGCGCATTTGGGCCTGGCGGGCCTGCTCCTCGGATCGTGGCCGGGCGGTGCCACCGTGCACGTGAGCGGCGACGGCACGGTGGAGACGTCCAATCCCGCCACGCACGACCTGGCTGGCACGAGGCTCTTCACGCTCCCCTCCGCCGACGCCCACCACCTCCTTGCATTACTGGAGGCTGCGCAGTCGAAACCCGACGAGCGACACACGCAACGTCCCGCTGCAGCCCAGATGCCGGGCGACGCCGCGGCCAAACAGCCCGAGCGGTTCGTGCGTGAGTACGAGTTCATTCCGTCGGAACTGCAGCGTGGTGCCGAACTCGGTACGACAGCCGACAAAACTGTCGCTGCCCCTGCGCGCGACGAGCCCGAACCAGACAGCGCTCCTTCGCCCAACCCGACACCGGCCTCGAGCGGTGACAAGTCCTTGCACTTGTTCGTGCTCGGCCGGCTCCGTCTCACCTGCGGTGTTCTTGACGACCGCGACATCATTGACACGTTCACTCCGAAGCAGCAGGAATTTCTTACATACCTAGCACTGCATCCCGACGGCTGCCGCCGCGACACGGTGAACGTTGCGCTCTGGCCGGACGCTCCGCGCACACGCCCCTACAACAGCTTTCATGCCTCGTTGTCGCAGATGCGGCGCGCACTCCGGGAAGCAACAGGCGGCGACCTCAACGACATCATCGTGCGGCGAGGCAGCCGTTACGGCCTCGACCCAGCGACCATGACGGTTGACCTCTGGCAGTTGTATGACGAACTGGCTGTTGGCCGCCGACACGACCGGCCCGCTGATGCCGCTGGCGCTTTGCGGCGAGCCACGGAGCTGTACCGAGGGGACATTGCCGAGGACAGTCTCTCCGAGTGGCTTGTCGGTCCTCGCGAAGCGTTGCGCCGCGAGGTCCTCGACGCATTCAGCTTGCTCGTCCGCACGACCAGAACCGACGACGCGGAAGGAGCACTCGCGCTCCTGGAACGAGCCCGAGCACTCGACCCGTACAATGAAGCCATCTACCGCGATCTCATGCGCCTGCAAACACAACTCGGCCAGCACGACAGTATTCTCCGTACGCTGCAACTGCTCAGAACATCGTTGGTCGACATTGACCAAGAGGTCGATGACGATACAATCAGCTTGGCAAACGAGCTGGTCCGGACGGGTTTCCCGCAACGCGGCCGGCGGGCGAGCTAGCAACCGGTCGTCCCATGCGCTCCCAGCTGCGGCGGTGGCGTTCTGGCAACCTGCCGACTCTGACCTGTTTTTATTGATGCTGCCGAAATTTGCCGAGTTCAAATGGTAAACTTTCTCTACCGCCGAATGGTATTCCTATCCGCGGTCCTTTCTGCTTTCCCGCTAGAGCGGAACCCCCTTGACCGAATGAAGTGCAAGGTCGGCGTCCCGCTAACCTTGCCGATGCGACGCCCGACTCGGTGTCCGGCTGGCATCTGAACAGTCATTTTGGGCGTGTGGTTGCCTTTCGGTTTTGGGACTGCGTGGCCGCCGTGGGGTGACGGCGAGCTCTGTCTGCTCGCCGTCATCCCACGGTTCCTCGCGCGCGGGCTGGCGATCCCGCCCCGCGTCTCCCCGCGGCCGCCACCTGTGTCTGTAGGCTGTGCCGGCTCTCGAATATTTAGTCCATTGTGGACAGATGTCGGCTAGTGACTACGGATGTTCCGTTCTTGAACCGTGCGGATAGTGTCACCCTGTCGGAGTATTGTATTGTCGTTGTAACGTCGTATGGTTGATGTAACACGGCAGGGACGAAAGATTTAGAGCCAGCCGAGTTTCTGGCCAGTGGCCCCCGGATAGCGGGACGACGCAAGGGAATTCCCTGTACTGGCCAGAGTCAACTACAGAGCGGATGCCTCACGTGCCGACGTGGCTAGGCGGGGAAGGCGGAGACTGCTAGCGCGGTCCCATCCACGGGACCGAATGCCGCGCTTACGCGCCCGTCGCCAGTGTCAGCGAGTCGGTACGTTCTCAATCCAGCCAGCGGGCGCGCAGAGCGCCCACCCCGTGAGGGGGACTGTGTGAGTCATCCGCACCCGTGCGCACGGGTGGATACCGGCGCACTTCATAGCCACGCACCCGCGACGATATCCGTGCGGCCTATGTCCTCAGTGGACGCACGGACAACCCTGGCGAGTCTGCCGGACACAGTGCCGCGCCACTCGCCAGCGGGACGCTAGCGACTGCTCCCCGGGCAAGGGAGGGCTAGCAGGGAACGCAACGGGGGCGCACGGCGCCGGTTCCGTGAGAGGGAGCCACCTAACTGACAGGGTTGCGCGCGCACGAAAGCGCGCCCGGCGGAAACGCGGCACAGCGTCCGCCGCCGCCAATGTGCGACTGAAGCGCGTGCGCTTCCCTGTCCGCTAGGGAAAGGAACACGAGCATGCCGCTGGTCTACATGTTCGACGCGCGCGAAGTAACGGGATTTCACCGGTTCCTCGGGATCTTCCGGCGCGTGCCGGAAGCGTTCGCGCAGTGGCTGATAACCCGGCCCGGTTGCCGCTGGGCGCACCTCGACTACGCACCACACGAGCAGGGCTTGTGCGACGGCATGCGCGTCTGCAGGCGTTGCGCGAAGTGCGGGCTCGCCTGCTAGCGCAGCTTTGCTGTGTCGGGAAGTTGCTAATCCGCGGAATGCGAAGCAAGGGAAGTGATGACTATGGAGTCGGTCAAGGTCAACGTGTTCACGGTCGGAATGCCGCGTGACTGGGAAGAAACGATCACGTTCGCGAACCGCAACGCGTACCTGTGGGGATTTGAGGACGGATGCCGCCGTACCGGCGGACAGCCGCCTGTGCCGATCCCGGACGGTTTCGCGTTCGCGTGGCTGGAGTACAACCGGCGAAACGCTAGTTCGCGTATGGCAATTCAGGATGCCTTCGCCGTGTGGTGCCACACCGAGACGCTGCCCGGCCTGTCCGCTATGGAACGTGGAAGGAAGGCCCAATGAAGATCACCATTGATGTGCACAGTGCGAGCTACGCGCCGTGGCAGGAGGGCGACGACGAGCGCGATCGCATCGACGAATGCACGGAGTCATACACGTTCGACAACGCGCGGGAATGCGCCGATTGGCTGGAGCGCGAGGGCTTCGGCGAACCGTCCGAGTCGGGGCCGTACCGGCGGCACACCTGGCTGTCCGAACTGGACCCGCGCGAAACTCCGGAAGGCGTGCTGACTGAGCGCAGTGCGCATGTAGAAGGAGAGGCTCCGGAGTTCAACCCGCGACTCTGGGCCGCGATCGTTGCGGTTGTGTCGCGCCGGTGGACTCGCTACGCGGGTCCGTACTACGTGGAACACGTGAACGCCTTCGGAGCGAGGGTGTGACGCGGTGCCCCTTGCACCGAGTCGGTTTGGTCACGGCCGTCCGGAAGGACGTGGCCACGCCAACTAGGGCGAGCAAGGGAGGACAACATGTCCAAGGAAACTCTTACGTGGCTCAACACCAACACACTGGTGGGGTTCACCGACAAACGCGGCAAGGCGTGGCACTACCGTGCATCCGAACAAGGCGCGGAACCTAACCACTACGCGGGCGCGATTCCCGTCGAGGACGTGAACCGGCGACTGTTCTACTGGGACGCGGTCAAGGGAACTGCGATGGTTACGTTCGACAAGCCTCGCACCGAGCACGCTTCGGCGGGCCTGTTCTACTGGACTGGCAGTGACGGGGCCGCAGCCGTGACTTACGAGGACGGCGGCGGCATGACGCTGGCTGCCGACGGCAGGCGCTTCCCGGTCGGACGCGCCGACACCGGTGCAATATTCGGCTACTTCGCAGATGGTTACGAAATCCACCAGTACCGCGACTGGCTGGTGTCCAACGTCGCCACGATCCTTGACGACGAATTGCAAATCGGATCCGCGGGCCTGCTCAAAGGCGGTGCCCAAGCGTGGGTTTCAGTTGAGGTGCCGGAGAACATCACCACGCCCGAGGGCGTCGAGTTCCGGCCGAATCTGCTGGCCTGCACGTCGCTGGATGGATCGCTTGCCACGACATACAAGCGCACCGTGACCGTGGTCGTGTGCGACAACACCCTCGCTGCGGGCCTGCACGAGCAGGGGCAGCAGATCAAGATCAAGCACAGCAAGTACAGCAAGAAGCGCATGACTGAGGTCCGCGATGCACTCGCGATCGTGCACACCGTTGCCGACGACTTCGCAGCGGAGGTCAAGACGTTGTGCGAGACCGACGTCAGCGAGAAAGCATGGCGCGCGTTCTTGGACGCACACGCGCCGATCGAGGGCAAGAGCAAGCGCAGCATGACGCTGGCGTCGGCGGAGCGCGCTGAACTGTCGCGATTGTGGAACTTCGACCACCGAGTCGCTCCGTGGAAGAACACGGCGTATGGCGTGGTCCAGGCGGTCAACACCTACACCCATCACGCCCAGCCAGTTCGGGGTGCATCGCGTCCGGAACGGAACATGGTCCGCGCGGTCACGGGCGGCGTGGACAAGCTGGACGCGCAAACCGTCGCCACGCTTGACATGGTGCTCGCGTCGCTGTCCTGATCCCGTGCGATCACGGTGCCGGACGAGATCTGCTCGCCCGGACGCCGTGGCCGACACGGAATGTCGGCCTGTCCCATGACAACCCGGGAGAGGCAATGACTGAGACAATCGAGAAATCCGCAACAGCTGTGGTCACCACCAACGGCGCTGACCTTGTCGGCATGCTGGCCGACTTGGCGCGGACCACGAGCACCGACAAGACGTTGCCGATGCTCGGACTTATCCGGCTGCACACCGAACTCGGCTTCTTGCACGGTTGGTCCACCGACAGGTTCCGCGCCGCGCACGCTGTGGTGCGAATCGACGGCGAATTCCCCGGAACGGTGTTCCTTGAGGCAGCAGCTGTCAAAGCGTTGGAATCGATGCTCCGTCGCGCGGGACAAACGCGACTCAAGGTCGAGGGCGACTCGATGACGGTCACCGACTTCGCTGCAACGCACACAGTCCAGCTCGTCGACCACTACACCTACCCCGACCTGCCCAACGCCTGCAAAGGCATTCTCCCGGCAGGCACCGCGCCCGGTGCGATCAACGGCGCGCATCTCGCGGACTTCGCCGCAATTGCCAAGCGACGGGGTGGCCGCGGACGTCCGGAATACATCGAGCTCCGGCAGGAAGACGAACACCGGCCGACGCATGTGCGCATCGGCAAGGATTACCGGGCATGGGTGATGCCGGTGCGCGACCAGGTCAACGACGACGCTTGGTTGCCGCAGGCGTGGTGATTCGTGCTTGAACAAAAGGAGTATCCGATGAACCCAGACAAGACGCTTGCCGAGATCCGCGACCTGCTCGCCTACATCGGCGACCTTGAGACCAGGTCCCAGGAGCTGGACACCGGCAAGGAATCAGCAGACCTGTTCGAGGCCGCTGATGACCAGCGTGTCGCTCTGGCGGACAAGTTCGTAGCCCTGGACAAATGGTTGAGCGATGGCGGTCGTCTTCCGGCCGTATGGGCGCGACCGGGCGGCGGCGAGTTCAGGCGTGGCACTCATGCGTGGCCCGGCGACCAACACCCGAGCCAGTGATGGATAAGGGAACGCAAGTTCGCGACGTCAACCAGTTGACGACTGAGATAGCCGAAAAGCTAGGCGACAGCTGGTCGAGCAGGCCCGGCTACCACGCGGACAACCACGACGCGCTCCTTGTCGGCCGGGCCGACGAACTGATCCAGGTCCGGCACGGCGGGTGGCAAGCCCGCTATCACGGCCGACTCGTCCTGCGTGGCACCTTCGCAGCCGAGCTGAGGCAGTTTCAGCCGGACCCGAGTGCCCGCTACACGATCACGGTGTCTCCGACCAGTTCCGCTAACCGCATCGCGGAGGAGATCACCCGCCGGTTGCTGCCCGAGTACCGGGAGGCGATTCGCCGAGTGTGCGGCCGCGGCGCTGAGGCGGAGGAGCTGCGGCACCGCCGAGATCGGTTGATGGCACAGCTCGTGCATGTGCTGGACGGCGAAATCGTCGAGCGACGCGGCGAGCCGGTCGTGATCTTCGGTCCCTGCGGATCAGGGAGGGTTCAAGCCCACGACGACGAGACCGTCGAGTTGCGCATTCACCTTCGAGACGCCGACGCGTTGACCTTCGCGCGACGGGTCGGCACGAACACAGGAGGCTCTGATGTCTGAATCCGACGTGGTGATGGTGTGCACCGTCTGCCGGAACGTCCTGGATATCGAATGGAGCGACAAGGGCGCACGCTACATCCACACGCGTGTTGACGCCGCCGAGGACCTTGACCACGCCCCGGTGCCCATCGACGCGCCGCCCGGATTCCGCGGCGGCCGGTGCGACTTCTGCTCCGACGGCATCCCGGCGTTTGTTCTGCCGGTCCGGGACTTCGTGTACCCCGACGACCGCAGCCAGGGCAGCAGAGGTGACTGGGCGGCCTGCCCAGCGTGCGCGACGCTGATCTCCCGGAACAAATGGCTCAAGGTGATCGAACGCGTGGCCGCAACCCATCGCCGGCGAACGGGTAGCTCCTTGCCGCCCGAAGCGCGGGCGCAGATCCGCATCCGCTACCGCGCGCTCCGGAAGAACATCACCGGGCCGCTAAGGGAGATCCCGCCGCTTCGGTAAGCAGGCAGCGAGTAGCGAACTTGAGTCCAGCGGACCGGCTTCCATGAGGCTGGCGAACACGGCCAGTCAAAGCAGCTTGGCCCAGGTTGGGACCATCGAGACGAGTCCGCCCGCCTGTAGCGCGCCACCTTGTAACAGGCATGCAACCTGGTAGCGTGCACGCTACAGCGTGGTTGCCGACGGAGCAGACGACGCAACCGGACTGCGGCTACGACCGGCGGCCACGTCCGGCCTGTTGTTCGTCTGAACTGCGGCATCCGGCGGACGGAAAATCAGTTGGTACCGGCAAGCGCGGGAAGGTGGCCACGGATGCCTGATTCGACGGATGATGCCCGTACTGACTCGTCTTTGCTGGACGAGCTGAAGGGCGTTGCCGAGGCGCTGGCAACTGCTGAGGACGACGTCCGCAAAGCCATCCGCGCCAAGGAAGCTGCCGACCTGGCGCACAGCGAGGCGCTGAGCAAGGCGAACGAGCTGCGGGAACAGCGGCGAAAGTTGGTCTGTGACGCGAAGGCTGCCGACCCGGAGCTGACGACTCGCAAGATCGGTGCGGTCGCTCAGCTTAGCGCAGCGTCGGTCAGCCGAATCCTTCTCGCGGACAAAGGCGACTGACTGTGATGATCACGGTTGCGTGGGTGAGTGGCACCGCAGCTGTCTCGGGTCTTAAGCTCCGCGTGGCGGCGCGGCCATACCCCGCAGGTTCAAGGAAGCCGCGTTCTGTCCGGTCCAAATTATGCGGTCTTTCGCTGATGGCTGTACTGAGGTTCACCCCGGGTAGTGGACACCGAGTTAGCAGGATCAGTCGTCCTGCTGAAAGGATGTCCTCATGCCTCCTCGCAAGCGCCGGTCGTACACGGCTGAGTACAAGGTCGAGGCTGCTCATCG